>CAZTKW010000089.1:0-9576 GCA_964614315.1 uncultured Pirellulales bacterium | reverse complement strand
CATGGAAGCAACTTTTATCTTGTCCTCGGTGTAAACGGCATACTCTGTTTGTATCCCGAAAAATATTTCGAGCAGATAGTCATGGCTGTAGCCCCTAAAACCACAGCACCGGATGAAGCGGTGGCCTTTGAGAGAATTAGCTTTGCCCTGGCAAGCAAGGTCGAACTGGACAGCCAGGGAAGATTGCTCTTGAACGAAAGACTGCGAACAAGGGCCGGACTAAAAGACCGTATTACACTCGTCGGAGTCAGGGACCATATCGAACTGTGGAACGATGAAAACTGGGAACAGTATCTCGCTGACCATATGGCCCAGTATCAGAAACAAATGTCGCAGGCAAGACAAATTGTACTGCAGAAACAAAACAAAGAACTTTAACATCTATTGTGGAGGTACATGATTGGAATGGATTCTAACCATTGTCAAGTAGTAAAAGATAGCCTTAACGGAGAAAGGCCGGTTGACGAGCAGACTTTCGCGTCATTGGAGGTCCTCAGAGAACGCCTTGAAAGGCTGAAAAAAACCAGTGAGAGATTCTCTGATGTTACTTTCTCGTCGGCCGTTAAAAAACTCACTAAATGTGAGATGCCGGTAGGTGTATAAAAATAGCGTAAAGCGGACGGAAAAAGGAATACAAAAACTGGACGCTCAAAACGCTATGAACGGTTCGGTAGTTGAGCATATACCGGTACTCGCAAAGACACTGGCCGAGCAGATTAGCTTACCGCTGGATGCGGTGATGGTGGACGCGACCATTGGACAAGGAGGTCATAGTCTTCTGTTCGGCCAATCCTTGAATTCCAAAGGCCTATTAATAGGCCTCGATATCGATAAAACCTCGCTGTCAAAAGCCGATTATAAACTAAAAAACCTCATTTGCAAGGTTATTTTGCTTAATTCGAACTTTTCTAAAATCAGCCAGGCCCTCCAAGAACAGGGCATTGAAAAGGTCGACTTCATATTAGCGGATTTGGGCGTAAGTTCCGCCCAACTAACAGATTACGACACAGGGCTTAGTTTTATAAAGGATATGCCCCTCGATATGAGAATTGACAAAAGAATAAAGACTACCGCGGCCGATATAGTTAACAAGGCAGATGAAAAAGCCTTGGCTGATTTGATTTACAAATACGGGCAGGACAGGGCATCAAGGCGAATTGCAAGGTTTGTCGTGCAGCATCGCCGCAGCGAGCCGATAAAAACAACAGGCCAATTGGCATCGATTGTCCGCAGGGCATTGGGCCGTCCGGGAAAAAAAAGAAAAAGCAGGATACATCCGGCTACAAGAACTTTTCAGGCCCTAAGAATCGCGGTCAATAACGAGCTGGATAATTTGGAGAAACTACTTGTTTCAGCGCCGCCTTTGCTGAAAAAAAACGGTCGAATTGCAGTCATTAGCTTTCACAGCCTCGAAGACAGACTCGTTAAGAATAATTTTAAGCTAAATGAAAAGGAGAATATTTACAGCATTATCACAAAAAAACCGATTGTGCCTTCCCGCCCGGAAATACAGCAAAACCGCAGGGCAAGGAGCGCAAAACTAAGGATTGCACAAAGAAAATAAGATGGTTGTTGGTTAATTATAAACACTCATAAGAAAATGGAGTTTCACTTATGACTTCCGATGCAAAAATTGGATTGCTGTTGGGTTTGGTTTTTATATTCATAATCGCATTCATAATTAACGGGCTGCCCAACTTTCACAGAGAAAAGAACAGTAATGAACTGACTACCACATTAGTCAGACTGCAGAATAGTCCCCCCGGTATCGGCGACAGGGAACGCAGGGTGCGCCGTGAAGTTATCGATTATAAAAAACCGCCTCAAAAACCTCAGTCCCCTGCGATAGCCAGGCAGGACATTCGCTTCACCGCTCCCCTGCCGAAAAGTGACGCAGTTGCCAAAAAAACTGAAGAGGTCCGGTCAATTACTCCGGCCCGGGTTTTGACACCACCAAAAAAGAACCCGAATACAAAAATCAAACCTCCTCTTACTGCCAGGCCAAAGTTGTATGTCGTCCGTAAGGGGGATAATCTCAGCACAATAGCCAAAAAGTTCTACGGACCGGAGCAGGGCAATAAAAAAACTAACATAACTACAATATTTAAGGCCAACAGCAAGTCCATGAAATCTCAAAATAAGATTTATGTGGGACAGAAACTTATCATACCACCTTTACAGCTTACAGCTTCGGATAAAAACCAGGCATCAAGCGTCTCTTCCACTGCAATATTTAAGAAGGTTATCTCTATTGATAAAAAGCCCCCTGCGGCTGAAACCCGCAAGGCAAAGCAAAGTATGTGGTATGTTGTGAAGGAAGATGATAACTTGTGGCGGATAGCTGCTGAGCAGCTCGATAACGCCAATCGCTACCCTGAAATAGCCAAACTAAATGCTGATATTTTAGATGATGAGGATAATATTGTCGTTGGGATGCGTTTGAAAATGCCCTCTCGATGAGGCAAATGGCCCTAACCGCATATTTTATTTGCTGCTTCAATTATGAGGTCACGATTTCGTTTCGTTTTTGTTGTTTTTTGTCTCACTGCTTTCTTGATTTTCACGGTCTATCTGCGGAGTGCCGACAACCGTATCTTTTATAAGATTTGCAGGCTCAACACAGAACAAAACCGGCTAAAACAACAGCTTTGGCAAAAGCAGCTTCACCTGGAAAACTTAATAAATCCCGCCGCCGTCTCACAGCATCTCGGCGAAGAAAAACAAAACTCAGAAAAATAACGATTAAATATTGAAAAGCGTTCGCACTATAATCTTTTTTTTGCTGCTTCTGATTGTGGCGTTCCTGTCACTCGCCGGCAGGTGCTTTTATCTGCAATACTTCAGAAACAGCCATTATATCTCCGCCTGTAACTGGCAACAGCAATCATATAATATACAAAAACCTCAGCGAGGTGTTATTCTCGACTGTCGCGGACGAATACTTGCCGCAAGCAACAAAATCCAGACCATTTTTGTCGAGCCCCGAGTCGTAACTGACCCCGAAAGCCTGTCATACATACTCGCCTCGATTGTGAATATCGATGTTGAAACAATTTACTGGCTCATCTCTGAAAGCAAAAACCCCGGCTATGCAAAAATCAAAGTCGGCGCCGCTCCGAACCAGTGCCGGTCAGCACGTAAAATCTATGGTGTCGGCATCGAATCCGATTGGAGAAGACATTATCCTGCAGGTACTCTGACCGCAGATATCGTCGGTTTCACAAGTACTGACAACCGGGGTTTAGGCGGTATCGAGTTGAAATACGACAAGCACCTAGCCGGTTCAGCCGGACAGAATATTTTTCTTGCTGATGCAAGTCGCCGCCCTATTCGCCTGAAACAGCAAAGCGCTGTTTTGAAAGATGGTGGTGGAATTATCCTGACCCTTGACGCCACAATACAGCAGTTTGTACACCAGGAACTTTTAGAACAATATCAAAGCTACGAGGCTGAATCCGCCGTCGCAATTGTAGCAGAGCCGAAAACAGGGGCGATATTGGCTATGGTCTCGCTCCCGTCCTTCGACCCGAATAACATCAGTTCCGCCGACCCCGACACTTTCAGAAATCGCGCTTTAACCGACCAGTTCGAACCCGGCAGTATTCTAAAGCCGATAGTTACTGCAATTGCCCTCGACGCCGGCGTTCTAAACCAATCAGAAAAAATATTCTGTGAGAACGGCGACTATCGCGGCAAAGGTTTCGGCAGAATCGGCGAATTCAATTATCATAAATACGGAAATCTCACCGCACGCGAGATTCTGATTAAGTCAAGCAATATAGGCATGGCAAAAATCGGACAAAGGCTCGGCAAAAAAAGGCTTTATAAAGGCCTCACTCTTTTTGGCTTCGGCAGGAAATCCGGCCTTGACTTGCCTGGCGAGGCTCAGGGCCTCTTGAGGACAACCGATAAGTGGACCGGATACAGCGTAACACGAATACCTTTTGGGCAGGAAATTTCCGCCACTGCAATTCAGATTATCCGGGCCTTCTGCATACTTGCAAATGGTGGTCGCTCCGTACGTCCATTTCTCGTAAAGGCAATCGTCGATAACGAGGGCAGCATCCTCGAACTAAAACAGCCGCCGCCGTCTGTCGGCTTCGTAATAAGTCCCGAAGTCGCCAAATGGGTCGTTACAAACCCCATGGTCGGTGTTGTAAACGAAAAGCAAAACGGCGGAACAGGATGGAGGGCAAAGCTCGAAAAATGGCAGGTTTTTGGAAAAACCGGAACCGCCGACATCGCCAAGGCCGATGAGAGAGGATATTCCGATGATGCCACAATTGCCTCTTTTATAGCCGGTGCCCCAGCCGAGGAACCCGCCGTCCTGGTCCTCGTTTCAATCCGAAAACCAAACAAAAAACTCGGCAAGGGACATACCGGCGGAGCTGTCGCTTCCCCCGTGGCCGCTAAAATTCTTGAAAAAACCCTCAGCTATCTTGAAAAACATCAACTCTGAAATAAACAAAAACTCATCTTATGGCAAAAATAATCTACGCCGTTGCAGGAGAAGGTTTCGGACACAGCAGCCGCTCGCACCTCATAGCCCAAAGACTTATTGACGCCGGCCATAATTTGATGTTTGTCGGCTCCAAAAAATCACTCGCATATCTAAAACAATATTTTGGTGAGCAGGTCAAAGAAATATTCGGTCTCTCTTTCGCCTATGATGACGGCAATGTGGACCCGATGGAAACGTTGAAAAAAAACCTTCGTAAGTTGCCCGAAGCAAATGAGCAGAATGACCGCCTTTTCAAAAATCATTTCAAACCATTCCAGCCGGATTTGGTAATATCAGATTTCGAACCCTTCAGTGCCTGGTGGGCATTGCGAAACAAAGTCCCCTTTATAAGCATCGACCACGAACATATGCTCACCCTCTGCAAGCTCGAACACAAATCCAAAAACTGGTTTTCAAGAATGACCGCCGCCGTCGTTACCGAAAGTTACTATGTCGGCGCAGTCGCTTATATCATTGTAAACTTTTTTAAGACAACCTTGAAAATTGACGCAGCCGTCCTGGCCCCACCCATTATAAGGCCCGTAGTTAGCGCCCTTAAAACCACCAATGGCGAACATATTCTTTTGTACTCCACCACCGGAAAAGGCCAAGACGAACTATTGGAGATACTCGGCAACTTTGGCAGCCAAAAGTTTTATATCTACGGCTTCGATAAAGAGCAGCAACTTAATAATTGTATTTTCAAAAAACGCTCCACGGAAGGTTTCCTTGCCGACCTGGCCGGCTCCCGAGGTGTAATAGCCTCAGCCGGCTTTTCATTGATAAGCGAATGTATGTATCTCAGGAAAAAAATGCTTCTTTTGCCCCTGGCAGGCCAGTATGAACAGATAATCAACGCTCATTACATAGAAAAACTTGGATTGGGCATTTCTTCCGAAAAACTTGATGTCGCCGCTTTAACTCGTTTCCTCGATGAAATAGATAAGCCTGTACCGAACGATGAAATAATCCTCTGGCCCGACAATGAAAAGTTCTTCAAAATCCTCCAGAAACAACTCAACAAGTTGCAAACCCCCATAAATATAACATTGTCGTAAAATCTTTTGCTCGATTACTCTTGGTTTTCTGCCGACTCCTGTATCTCACCTATGTATCCGGCTTCGATACAGAACTGGATGATGTCTCTGGCTAAAGGTCCCGCATCGCTTGACCCGTGCTGGCCGCCCTCAACAAGGACTGCTATCGCGATACTACGGTCCTTGACGTCCTCTGCAAAACCGCCGAACCACGCATGCTCTGGTGCCTCGGTTGAGCCGGTTTTCCCATAAACCTTTACACCCTGTTCATCAAAACCGGCAGGAGCAAATTGACCGTAAGCCGTCCCCCCCGGCTCTTTCACAACCGCCCTCATACCGTCCCGCACAACTTCCAGAGTTTCCGACGAGATGTCCAGTGCGACCGAATTGAATTCAGATTCAGTCGCTTCATCGATAAACAGCCGGGGTGGCTTGTACAATCCGTTCCGCGCCAAAACCGCCATTGCATTTGCCACCTGCAAAACTGTTACCCGAAGATTCCCTTGCCCTATCCCGAAAAATCTTCTTTCTCCGGCTGAAATTGAACCTGTTTTACCACCGCTTGAAACTTGCCCCCCTACTTGTCTTAGATTTCGTTTGTATTGATTTTTCGCAACAGCATCTGGGCACAACTGATATGCCTGACCGTAACCAAAATCAAAAAGCCGCTGTTGTAAAACTGCCGGCTCAATTCTGTCGGCAAGGCGGCTAAAATAAATATTACAACTGCCGCGGATGGCGTTGCGAGCGGTATTGCCGCCCTGCTCATACCAAAGGTCATCATGTCCAATACCACGATGTCTGTTATAAAGCCAGCAATTAGGCCAGCCTTTGCCGGCCGGCCCCGCCGGACAGGAAATAATCTCGCCCGAACTGATTTCGCCGCTTTCAAGCCCCGCAACAAGAATCACCGGTTTGATTACTGAACCCGGAGGATACTGCTTATTTAACGCTCGATTTCGAAGAGGCTCGTTGGCATCCCCTAAAAACTCGTCGTAATCTTTCCGAACCAGGTTCAAATCGAAAACCGGCATTGAAACCAGCGTCAGTATATCACCTGTCGCCACCTCAATAACTACCGCCGCAGGGTTTTTGCATTTATCAGCAAACTCACGCACAGCCAGATAATTCTCTATTTTTTCTTGAAGCTCGATGTCAAGCGTTATTGATACATCTTTACCCAACTCACTTTCAGTTTGAAAAACCAGCTCCCGGTCTATATCATAAACAACTTCACCGCGTTTGCCCCGAAGAATACTTTCACAGACATACTCGATTCCATCCTCTCGCCCGCAGACTTCATCTTCAAGGTATCGTAACAATTCGTCCCCTTCAAAAAGCTTTTTGTCCTCTTCTTGTGTTGCAGGCCCCACCCACCCGATTGTTTGAGCCCCCACTGAACCGTATTGATAAATACACTTAGCCTTCGGCAATATGCTAAGCCCTTCAATATCCAGAAATTCCAACTGGGCCGCGAAAATATCGTCATCGGTTTCCAGCTCCACCAAACGCTGGCTTTGATACATCTCGGCAATATCAACCCCGGCTGTCAATTCAAGCCTCCTGTTGGCACTTGGCTCGGCCTGCTCGAAGTCCTCGGAATTTGGATAATGCCTTTTCCATGCAAGATATGTCCGCAAGTTCCATATCCTGTTGTTGATTCTTTCGATTTTATTCTCCACTTCAGCCCGTTCGAGGCCGAAGTAAGTGCATTTTTCAATAATTTGTTCTAAAAGCGATGTTTTGGCGTCAATCTCTGTTTGCATATCATCTATTGCTGATTCAGAATTACTCCTGGCCGCCGCTCTCAGGATTTTGGCACGCCTCACCCGGCTGTCCATAAAACAGCTGAGCTTGTAATTTATGTGAAGCTGGAATTGAGGTTCATCGCAGGCTAATATCCTGCCCTTCCTGTCTAATATCTTGCCCCTGAGGGTCTTGAGTTGTTGTGAATGGCCGCGCTGCCGTTTTAACTCCGTGATTCTTTCCCGGTACTTCGAATCATCCACCAATTGCATTTGTGCCAGCCGGAAAAGACAAACCGCAAGTAAGGAAATACTTAAGATTACAAAAACTCTAACTCGCCTGCTATACATTCTGTCCCGCTAATCTTCCCTTCGGATATGCGTCATTATTTAAGAATCACAAATTCAGCTTCCGACGAAGTGATGTGTTTTTATACGCATCAGCCACGCTGAAGGCAAGAACAAAAAAGGCCCGATTATAGCTGAGTACAGTGATGTTCCTAAAAGAACGGTAAATATGTTTGGCGGCGTCGGCTGGGACTTCAGATAAGTCAACAAAAAGGCCAACCCACCGGCCAAAAGACCTGTCAACGCTATCGCAAGCGACTGATAAGGCATCTCGCGGATAGCGATAAAACGATGAAGATAAGCAAGCAAGGTCCCGAAAACACCGAAACTTATCATCTGGGGACCCATTGCAGAACCAATTATATCCGCCGCAAATCCTATCGCAAAAGAGCTTATTATCGCCTCGGTCGTATTGCAGTAAATTGCGAAAAAAACCAAAAGTATCAACAGCAAATCGGGTCTGACATTTATAAGGCTGATTATATCAACCAGCCCCGCCTGTATCAGCGTAACTGCAACAACAAAAATCGAAAATCTAAACCATCGCATCTTTTATCGCAGCCTATTTTTCACCGTCAATTATGATTACAACAACTTCGTCCAGTCTTTCGATAGTACAGACAGGTTTCACTGTTATGTCCCACACAGAAGGATTTTCGTCGTCCCTGCGGCATTCGGCCACCCTTGCTGTTATCATTGCTGAATTCAAAAACCCGGGCATCTTGCAAACTAAAACATCGTCTCCGACCTTTACATTGTATTTTCTCGATGGAAGCAATTCTATTTTCGCTGAATCCTTGCCGTTACCCTGCATAATCCTGATTACATCAAATTTTGCTATCGTTACAGGGATTTTAGACGTCGAATCTGTAATCAGCTTTACGCGGGCCGTCCGCGATGAAACTACCGAAACCGTCCCAATAATGCTCTCTTCGCCTAAGACAAACTGCCCTTCACGCAAACCGTCATCTTCGCCCTTGTTGAGAATAAGCTCCGTGCTCGAACCGCTCACGGGAGCAACGTCGGCTATCATAAGCTTTGCTCCCTCCCAGATTGGCCTGTCTCGAAGACCCGAAAGCTTCTCGACTTTTTCTCGTTCCTGGCCCAGCCACTCTTGAACATTCGCAAGATGGTTCTGAAGTTGGTTGTATTTGCTTCGAGGAACTACATCCATAGGAAGCTGCTTTTCTCGAACTGAAGTAGAAATCCTCCTGCCTATGCTCAAAGGCCAGTGAAAAATCTGAGCGAAGGTGGATTGAAAGTTATTTGCCAGTTTTTGCGGAGCAAAAAGAAATATAAAACCCAACAACATTAGCCAGGTGAACAGCATTCGTCTGGAGACTCTGATTTTCTTCCTTGACATAATCGTGGTTCACACCGCCTGCTCCATCCATCCTGCTTCGTGATTCGAACTCTCTTGTTCCAATATAAGAATCGCGATTTACGAATCATTCCCATGCGTGGTTGCTATGGTCCATCGTGTCTTTCCACAATTCCAGATTTTCCAGGTACACACTGGTGCCCAGGGCCACCGCACAAAGAGGGTCCTCAACTCGCTCGACTTTCAAACCGGTTGCATTTGCCAAAACCGTATCCATTCCGCGAAGCAGGGACCCACCGCCGCAAATGTGAACTCCATTTTCTATCAAATCAGCAGCTAATTCAGGCTCGGCCTTCTCAAGTGTTGCTGTTACAGAGTCTATGATGGCAGCTATCGGTTCATGCAGTGCCTCGCGGATTTCTTCACTTGTTATTACGATTTTTCTCGGAAGACCCGATATCGTGTCTCTGCCGGCTACCTCCATTGTCAATTCCTCATCAAGGGGTGCTGCGGACCCGATTTGTATCTTCACTTTTTCCGCTCGTGCTTCTCCGATAAGAAGGTTGTAAGTCTTCTTCAGATGGTTGACAACTGCTTCGTCCATATCATCTCCACCGACACGAA
>CAZTKW010000088.1:0-9582 GCA_964614315.1 uncultured Pirellulales bacterium | reverse complement strand
CCTGATTACTCATCCCACCTGGCCTACAGAATGGATACTTCACTCTGTCTTGATGGCATGGGCCGACTATCTCTATACAGGCAACTCCGAATCTATAGAAAAATACTATGAGGATTTAAAGGCAAAAACCCTGCTGGAGCTTGCACGTGAAGACGGATTGATTAGTACGAAAACAGGCTTGCTGACAAAGAAAGTATCAGACTCAATCCACTTCAGCGGCAAACTAAACGATATTGTGGACTGGCCAGGGGCTTCTTTCGGTGAAACAACAGTCCCTGGTGAACAGGACGGATATGTTTTCACGGAAATTAATACGGTTGTTAACGCCTTTCACTATCGAACATTAATACTGATGAGCAGGATTGCAAAGGCACTGAACAAAACTGAGGACCACAACTACTTCCGCAGAAGAGCAGATGTAGTGAAAAAATCAGTCAATGAAAAACTCTTCGACAGCAACCGCTGCGTCTACGTGGACGGCGAAGGAACCGAACATGCATCGTTGCATGCAAATATGTTTCCTCTTGCTTTTGACTTGGTGCCAGACGAGCACAAACAAAGTGTTGTTGATTTTATTAAGACCAGAGGTATGGCGTGCAGTGTGTACGGGGCGCAGTACCTGCTTGAGGCTCTCTACAGGGCGGGTGAGGCTGATTATGCACTTTCGCTGATGAATTCGACCTCAGAGCGAAGCTGGGCTCACATGATTTACGATGTCGGCACCACAATCACCCTGGAGGCCTGGGACAAGAAATATAAGCCCAACCTGGACTGGAACCATGCATGGGGTGCCGCGCCGGCTAATGTCATCCCCAGACTCCTTATGGGCATCCAGCCGATTGAGCCGGGCTTCGGGAAAATGCAAATCAAACCACAAGTCGGCAGTTTAAAAAACGGCAGCATTAGTATTCCTACCATCAGAGGAATCGTCTACGTTGATTTTAAATCGGTCAAAGATACCTGTTTTATTCTCAACATTTGCATCCCTGCCAATACCAGCGCACGGGTATATTTGCCAAAACTTGGAACTGATAACGCAAGTGTAATTATGGACGGCCTGGTGCAAAAAGGCGTAAAAGAGTCAGATTTTGTCATTCTGGACAATGTCGGCTCTGGAAAACACCGGTTCGAGCGACACAGATAACAGCAGTTCACTTCGTATAAAATTACTCGATATCAGCGATGTCGCTTTTCGGTTTACCTACAAGATAAATTCTGTTTTTACCGCTGCGTTTTGCCTCCAGCAGTGCCTTGTCCGCCTGCTGAAAAAGCTGCTGGCAGCTCGACCCGTCGCGAGGAAAGCTCGACAGTCCCCCGCTTATCGTCAGAACGCCTTTACCTTCTTCTCCCAACAAGTGCAGTTCAGCTTTGCCCAATTCCCTCCTGAACCGCTCCGCTATAAATATCGCCTCTTTAGGATGCTCAGCAGACGTCGAGCGTCTCTCGCTTTGAGCCCCTGCAGACCTTAACTTCGGGTCGTCCCAGAAAACAACCGCAAACTCATCACCGCCAATCCTCCCCACAACATCATGCCCACGGCAGCACCGCCCCATAACAACAGCAGCCTGCTTCAAAATCTCGTCACCCGCCGAATGACCGTAAACATCGTTGTAATGTTTAAAGTCATCGATATCGAATATAAGTAATGTCACCCGCCCATCTTCCTTTCCGGCGCGCTCTATAACCTGCCTGGAAAATTCCCAGATATATCTTCTGTTCTTCAGACCCGTAAGCTCATCGGTCGTAGCCAGCCTCTCAAGCTCCCTTATCTTCATCTCTGTACTTGCATCGACGCTAACCGCCACAGCCGCATCCGTCGCCTGCCGGGCCTGTATCGACACATCCTGTTCGACCTGCCTAACACAACCAACCAAAGACGAAAAATCAACCGGACAAATCAAATAGTCGTCAGCAAGGCTTTCACCGTTAGAGCCCCCGCCAACCAGTTTTATCGCTATCGGCTCTTCATACATCTGCGCCAACAGAACAATTTTCGCACCCCTGCTGACCTCTCTCAAGTACTTAAGAACCGAGCCTAATTTAGCCGGAGCACCAGCCATTACAACACCAATCACTGCAAAGCTTTTTTTTGTCGCCTCATCGATTGCATCAAGAATATCACTGTGAATCCGGCAGGGCAGTTTCCTGACAGACTCGACATCCAAAAACGCCCTGCTGATATCGCCCGCCAGCATAATTTCTTCTGCTTTTGAAACAGGCGATAATGCGGAACTTTTCATTATCTCTCCGCCGACTCCTTCATTTCCCGATTTTGGATTCCCCCCTCCAAGCAGCGCATCAATTTCAGCACGGGTGGTTCGAAACTGGTCTTTATTAAAATCCGGCATACCGTTTCTTTTTTCCTCACAGTTTGGCAGCAAAAGGCCCAAAAGCTCACAAAAAACAGTTTATTATCGGCCTTTATCTTAACATAATCTGCAAAAATGTCAACCCCAATTCCCACAGACGATTCATTAACGAAATACGTACATTTATTCTGAAAAACGTCGAAGGCACGCTAAACGTGAGAAGAAATTGACTATTCAACCGTGGGCAGGCCCTCAAGGTTCTTTTTCACCTGGCCGGCACAAATGCCGTCCGGATACAGGCTGATAAAGCTCGTCAAAGTCGCCCTCGCATCAACCAAATACCCCTTCTTCTGCTCCGGGTTCGAATCATCCTGCTGTCGCCACAGACTAATCTTCAAAAGCCCCAGCTCATATAACGCCTGCATACCACCATCGGTATCCTGGAAGTCTTCGTGCAGTTTGGCTAACTGTTCCGCCCGAAGCTGCTCATCGGCAACGAGTTTGGTTTTGGCCAGCAGCACATTGTCGCGCAGCGGGTTGTCGTCCTCCATTTTTTCCAGCAACCCATCAAGCTCCTGTGCAAACCGTCGGTCGTGCGGATTCAGCATAACAAATTTCGCCAGATTTTCTCTCGTATCCGGCTTGTCGGTTCTGTTTTCTGCACCGATAAGATGGTGTAACTGGTTTAATTTTCGCTGCAACTCCGTTAGCTTAAATGCCGTCATTACAGTATCAGCCGCCGGCTTAAACGGGCTAAAGAAAGTGCCGTTTTGTGGCTGCTGTTCTTCGGAAAGTTTCAACCGCTCGTTAATCCTCATCTGTGCTTCTGTAAGCAGCTCATCAGCCTGTTCAAACCTGCCCTGCCCGGCCCACTGCTTTGCAATCCGCCAGCGAGCCTCTATCGATTCCGGACTGTCACCGAACTGGCTATACAGCCGATACCATATCTTCCGGGAACCCTCGTATGGATAATCACTGTAAAAATGCAGCACTTCATCTTGTTCAAGAACCTGAATATCAGGGCTGTACTCACTCAGAAGTGCCTTATAGTAAAGTGCTATAGGCATCCGCTTGCTTTTCGACCTCAGGTTTATAAACAGCTCGTACTGTTCGAATAGCCACTGTTTTTTCCCCTGGTAATCAAGTTCCTCCGGTACAATAAACCAGCTTGGCCACCGGTCATAGCTCAAGCGGTTCTGGATTTCTCTTTTTAGCTCCGCACGCAGCGCAATCGGCTCGGAAGGATAAAAAAAGCTCGTAAAATATCTTTCCATAGAAGGATTGCCGATAGTTCCATCAAGTATCTCCGTTATACTCCGGTCGCGAAATTCGCTGATTTGTTCCGGATTATTCTTGGCAACATACAACTGATAGTCCAGTTCATCGAACCCGATTTTCACGTCGAACACTACCACTGCTATCAAAAGCATTACGGTAGTTGTCGCCCAGACCAGTCCCGGCCGATAACGCGTAAAATGCCCTATACCGATTACTAAGCCAGCTATACACAGACACACAAGCCATGCACAAATCCACGGTGTAAAAGAAAACCCCCATTGAATCGGCTCTACCCCCCTCGCACCGCCGAAATAGCCCCAGTAAAGAAGCTGCGGAGCCGAGCACAGCGCTATTGCCGTAAAGCGGGAACGAAAACGAAGCGGCCGGCAGGCTGCAGCAATACAGCTTATCAAAAGACAAAATGCTAAACCCGGCAAATCTGCTAAGAAAAACACGCAAACTATAAAAGGCAAACTATAACCGAAGCTCATAAGCTGCGATATCAGCACCGGTACAATACCCAAAATACCCATCAGCAATCCAAAAACAAGTATCTGCCACGGATATTCGAATATGCTCACCCCGCTTATAACTGACGACCCCAAATGCCACAGCTCAACAGAAGTAACCGTCTCGAAACTAAACGACCAGAACGACCCGGTCAGTATTTTTGACCAGAACGAGCAGCTTATCGCGAACGCAACAACCGCCAGCAGCCAGCATCTCTGAACATTCGTATGGCTGTAATGCAGCGTCGGACCAATAGTCATAAAAGACTTGGAAGCTGCTATTGGCGTCTTTTCCGTCTCTTTATTATTCATAGTCCCCGCTATCGCTTATTCCTGCCTCAAATTTCGCTCTCATCAATACCGGTAATGTTCCGGTTTAAACGGCCCTTCAGCATCAATCCCAAGGTACTCGGCCTGCTTTTCTGTCAGCTTCGTAAGCCTCGCCCCGAGACGCCCGAGATGAAGCCTCGCAACCTCTTCATCCAGCTTTTTAGGCAGCGTATAAACTTTAGGCTCTAACTCTTCTCTCGCTAACATAATCTGCGCAAGGCACTGATTAGTGAAACTGTTGCTCATTACGAAACTCGGATGTCCCGTTGCACACCCTAAATTCACCAGCCGCCCTTCAGCTAAAACAAGAATCGACCGTCCCGATTTAAGTGTCCACTTATCGACCTGCGGCTTGATATTCTCTTTAACGCACCCCTCGCCCTCTTCGAGGTAGCTCATTTCTATCTCACTGTCGAAGTGACCGATATTGCAGATTATCGCCTCGTTCTTCATCTGCTCCATATGCTCACCGCAAATCACATCACAGCACCCCGTCGCCGAAACAAATATATCCCCGACGCCTGCCGCCTCTTTCATAGTCAAAACTTCATACCCCTCCATCGCCGCCTGAAGTGCACATATCGGGTCGATTTCTGTAATCAAAACCCTGGCGCCAAGCCCCTTCATCGACTGCGCACACCCCTTGCCAACGTCGCCATAGCCGCAGACAACAACTGTTTTACCGGCTACCATCACATCCGTCGCCCGCTTAATGCCGTCGGCCAAAGACTCACGGCACCCGTATAGATTATCAAACTTCGATTTCGTTACTGAGTCATTAACATTTATCGCCGCAAAAGGCAGCTCCCCCGCCTCAGCCATCTGGTAAAGCCGATGCACACCCGTCGTCGTCTCCTCAGATACCCCACGAATATTGGCAGCCGCTTTTGTCCACCGCTCCGGGCTGCTTTTAACGCTCTCTTTGAGACGGTCGATGATTATTTGAAACTCCTTGTTGTCGTATTTTTTTTCAAGCAAAGATGCGTCCTTTTCATCCTTCAGCCCAAGGAAAACAAAAAGTATGGCATCCCCGCCGACAAACACAATCATATCAGTCACTCAACCGTCCTGCCACGTAAGTGCCTGCTCGGTACACCACCAGTATTCCTCTAACGTCTCACCCTTCCACGCAAACACTGGGCTTTTCCCAGCCTTGGCAATTGCCGCAGCCGCGTGGTCCTGGGTCGAGAATATATTGCACGACGCCCACCTCACATCGGCCCCGAGCATCTCAAGGGTCTCAATCAGCATTGCCGTCTGAATTGTCATATGCAGACTGCCCGTTATCTTAAAACCTTTAAGCGGCTTGTCCTTGCCGTGCTTTTCGCGCACAGCCATAAGACCCGGCATCTCATTTTCCGCTAACTTCATCTCTCGTCGCCCCCACTCTGCTAACGATATATCAGCAACCTTATAAGCAAGCGCCGAATCTACTTTCAGCACATCGCTTTGACTTTCTTGTGTCGTTTCCATAGCAATCCTTTCAAAAAATACCCTGACCAGTATAGATGAAAATAACCTTTTTAGCAACATCTTATTTAACTAAACCACCCCGATTTAAGCAAAATATCGCCTTTTCGCCCCCTTTATCGCCATTCCGAGATTATATTCTTAAAATCGCCGCGCCCAACCATAGCGAATGATTCTATCAAATCAACTCCGCGAAGTTTACCACTTATGGAGGCGGCTTCCTTATCACTTGCTACCTCGCGATGCTCGTTTATATTTTGTTTTTTCTCCCAATAACTTACACCAAAACCCCTTTCGCGTGCCTCGTCTGCCAATTAGGGGCCAGCACGCTTTTGGTAAACTACCTTGAACGCTTCTTAGTGCGAAAGAGTTTGGTAGGATGGATAACGAAAACCGGATTGAACATACAATTGGATCTTTCCAAATAAACCGATAGAGTAATTGAAAACAGCAGGAAGTTTGTAGTTTAAGGAAATAGTTGAATATGTTAAAGGTTTTATCAAAAAAGTATGAGTTGCCTGTTGATTTGACTCTTGCCCCGAACACATTGCTTTCATGGCAGATAATAGAGCAGCCGACCTTGCGGTTGTGATGAGTAGAGCGGAGCTATACTACACCTATTTTTGCATCCCCACGGTATGTAAAAGCTGTGGTAGGATTAAATAACATATCAATAAATGAAAAGGGCTGTGAATAACAACTCACAGCCCTTTGTGTGTTAAGCTAAAGAAGCTACTACGGACAATAAGTCAACCATTGCAATGTGAATATTGACAGGTCGTTTAGGTCCACTATGCCGTCGCAGTTAAGGTCCGAATTCTGGTAGCCACCGGCTGGGCCAGTCCAGTGCCAGTTATCCGCAAAGTCGGAATAATCCAGGAAGTTTACATTGGAATCACAGTTGTAATTCGCGCAGCCGGAACACTCATCGGGGTCAGTAAACAGGATAAAGGACATATCCGTACTTGCGCCAGTCTGGTCGTATAGCTCTTCCCACTCTATCTCCTGCGGAGTTACGTTTGCCACATTGGCGGTTACGGCATCGTCGTTGAACATGTGCCTGTGGTTGGTCCAGCCCCAGTCATATTCAGGGGTATCGGTACTATAAACAGCCTGAACACTCAGCCAGAAAATGCCTTCGTAATCAGGTTGCTGGAACCAGTCTTCCTGAGGCAACCTGACTGAATAACGGAATACAGGCTCATTTGGGTTGCCATGTGGATGCTTATCGTAGCCGACGAGAACTTCGTCATATTCATGGGCATCATATTCCCAGATTACGTCGTTTGGATGGCTGAAACTGTAACCGTAGTCGGCAATTGAGACAGTATGAATCTTTTCACTAAATGTTTTTTTCCAAATCTCGGTAGCGGAATCCTTTGTGAAATAGTAAAGCTCTCCCTGGCGATTTCCACATGCTCCGTACTGGCCGTCATAATTCAGGGCATAGGAGTTGCCTGTTCCCAAACTCAGTGTCTGGACGGGCACGCTGCTGCTTTTATGATGGACAGTGGAGCCGCCGCTCGGCCCTGTCGCTATATACTGACCATCGCCTGATATGGCCACACTGTAGAAGTCCGAATCACCGGCACCTCCCAATGGGTCATATCTCCATACCGGCGTCCCATCGGCGGCAGCCCAGCCCGGATTGGCGTCCTTGAGGTGGTTCATATACGCAAGTATACAGCCCGGATTATCTCCCGGGTCATCATTGACGGCTACGACACTTAAGCCGTCCTCGCTCATATCCAACCTGATAAATTCACCGGTCCATTTAGTATCAGTATAACTCCATATCTGTGTGCCGCCGCTGTCAATCAAATAAAGGGTGCTGCGGTCACATAAAGCCACATATCCGGGATTGGATGTGGCAATCCAGAAAGAATCAATGTTTGTTTTCGTCCATAGAGGGACACTGCTCGATATGGAGAACAAATGGGCATTGCCGTTCTTTTCACATGCCGCTATGTAGTCAGCATCATTTGAAATTGAAACACAGGTTTCTTTGCCTGCATGTGACCAGTGTAAAGTGCCGTCCTTCTTATATACATAGAGGTTGTTCGTACACCCTGCGACAACATATTCCCCGTGAGCGGATATGGCAACCGTTTTCGACTCGGTCCCCATAAATCCGCCTCCGCTATCCGATATAGATATAGCTTTTTCCCATACCTTGGTACCATCACGGGTAAACAGATAAAGCTTGTTTGCTAAGCTTCCTACGGCTATATATGCACCATCTGCAGATACTGCAACAGAAGCAACATCAGCCCCGGTATCGTAACTGAACAAAAGGCTGCCCGCCTTATCGTAGACGTAAACAAAATTATTCGTGCTTCCAGCGGCAATGGTCTGGTCAGCCGGCGATGCGGGTACATCTGTCCATATCTTAAGGCTGAAATAATCCGGCCTTGTCAGCAAAGGCATCGGCTGATCCTGAATGCAGGGCTCGATACCAAAACCAATATATGAACCCCACCATGCAAGAGCTGTTATTGGTGTTCGTTTTATGCACCTCCAGTCATCAGCTACAAGCTGCTCATTATCCGGGTTTTGCATATCCAAGATACTGTTATGGTCTTCATAATGAGGCCAGTGGCGAATACCGGTATATTCCTGCTCCCACTTTATATAATTCGGGTCAGTGTCAAGTTCGAAGCTAACATCGAAGCTTTTTCCCTGGAACTCAATTGGTATTATACCCACTGGGTCGATTGTCTCGCCCACCGTCAAGTCATGGTCAAGAGTGAACGTCACCGCATCGTCCATCCAGTGCCATCCCCTGGTCTTCCAGCCCCATGGATTATCAGTCGGCTGGTCATATACCGCGGCGATGCTAATCCAGAAGACCCTGTCCTCGGTTTCAGGTATGCGCTCTTCCTGGAGGAAGTATTCATCGGTGTTTAATGCAAGATAGTACTGGAAACACGTGTCAGAAGGTCTTTGAGGGAAATAGTCCATGCCAACATTTTCTATCTGTACGCGGTCTGCCTGGACTTCGAACTGATGAAGCAGTTTTTCAGGTCTGCTGTAATTAATTCCCCCTGCTCCGGCCCTGATATTTGACCAGAATCCTATGCGCCATGCATAAGGCTGCGGCATTGGCGGCTCATCGCCGTCCCAGCCATAGTATGAGCCCCACCAGTGAACACTCGTAATCGGCATAGAACCTATACAGCGGAAGTCATCGGCAACCATATTCCAACTTATGCCGGGGTCAGAGGTGTAAGAAACTTCATCCCAGCCGCAGTATGTTGGAGTTTCCTCCATTGGGTCTATTTCTATAGGCGGCTGTGCCCATTTGAGATGACGAACAGGCATTTTCACCGTAGGTTCTCTTTCTTTCGATAAAAGCTCAAAGCTCAAGTCCCAGCTTACTTGCTCAAGTTCGATGGGTTCGAACATAGTAGGCGGATAAGTGATTCCAGGTTGCGGCCAGCCAAAGAAACGAACAGCATCATCCTGGAAGAAGTGTTCCCGGGTCTCCCACCCCCACGGCCAACAGGGATCTTGAACTTCTTCATCATAGATTGCCGCAATGCCTAACCAGTATATACCCGAATCGCCCGGCTGATACCAATAATCACACGGGTCAATCTCCTGGTAGAATTCGAACTTTGACAGGTCAACCGTTTGCATTCCGGGGTCAAATTCCCAGCCGAAGAAATTGACGTCATAGGTCATAC
>CAZTKW010000087.1:0-9614 GCA_964614315.1 uncultured Pirellulales bacterium | reverse complement strand
ACCTTCTCTGTCCATTCGTTAGGAACAGTGAAAATCGGAAATGAGCTTCCTGATGAAACGCCGCCGCTGAACCAATAACACATTTCGACGCCGGGGCCTGAGCCTTTTACCCAGAACCTAAGTTCATAATCGCCCGGTTCAAGCGGCACGATTTGGTTGATGCCTCCGCGTCCCTCTACTTCGCAGATAATTGCCGCCGAGGCTATACCCGACTTTACGTTATCGCCAAAACCCGAACCGAAAAGGTACTGTCCGCCGTCCCATTGTCCCCAGGTTCCCCAGCTCTGGAATCCCAATTCGAAATCGTTGTTTTCGACAATGTTGCCGGGAACTACAATCAGCGGCTCGCCCGGACCCTGAATGGCGAGCCATTCGTCGTCGCTGGTACCTTTCATTGCCCGCAGGTTGTCTATATATATCGTTGCCCCGTTGCCGGGGGAATATGCACTCTCCGACCATACAAAGAAATTATTGAAACGTGTCGTATCAATTTCCGTCGCCATCCCTGCTATCGAATACTCGACCTCGTGGTATCCCTCGTTGTAGAGGTAGTACCAGGAAGTATAGGAGTTGCCGTAAAAATCTTTGAACCTGGCGGTCACGACCATAGGCGTGCCTTCAAGGTAGATATCAAACTTGATTTTTTTATAGCCGCTAATATCTATTGCGCTTCCTTTATTGAAATCAAACTTCTGTGCAACTTCACCATAAGTAATCTTTAGAGAGTGACTGCCTTCGGTAGCGTGCTCGGTGGAGAGGGACATTGTACCCGTCTCCGAAGACCACCAGTCGTCCAGCTCAGCCTGGCTTTCGATGGAAGATATGAGCATTTCTATCGGCCCTTCCGGGATAGGCTCCCAGTCCCCGGCCAAAAAACCATAGTCTCTCAAGTCCACTTGACCGTTGAGGTCTGCGTCGGCCTGCATTACTTCCGGCTCGCTCTTTAGCCAGTCGGCGGCCAGAATCTCAAAGTCTTCGTTATTAACCAGCCCATCACCGGTGAAATCGGCTGCGATATACTCTTCCACCGTGAAGCTCCAGATACTTCCTTTTGTAATGGTGGGCCCGGCATCGTCTACTTCGTCGATTCGCCAGTAATAAGTCTGTGCTGATTTTAGAATAGAGTAAGGGTCGTATGTGGTATCTCCGACAAGCTGATTGCCCTTGTAAACGCTCGTACCTACCGGCATGGAGTTGTGGGCGCTATTCACGTCGTTGAAATCCGTGCCTAAGTAGATATCGTGGCTGTCGGTGCCGACGCCCGCTGACCAGCTAAGTTCAACATTGCGGAGCACATCACTTACCAGATGTGGAGGATAGGGATTGCCCGCCTTGCTGATATTCACCGGCGCAAAAGCCGCCACCGAGTGAGTCATTCGACCGATACTGGGATGATACCAGGCCATTGTGGTTGTCCCTGCTGAAGCCGCCTTCGTGCTGCCGGCTGCGGAACTTCCGGCGCTGGCGACGTTAAACTGCTCGGCCATATCGGCGCCGGTTGCTGTGAAAGTCCCCGCTTCACCGCTGCCGACAACATCAACGACCCACATACCGCTGCTGCCGACCGTGATAACGGTGGAAATATCACGTCCCGAGGCAACCGAATTGGTGTCAACGCTCTCGGCGGATTGCTGGGATACATTAGCGAGGGAAATACCGCCCCCGCATATCCTCGTGACCTCCCCCGAATAATTTACAGCGATAGTATAACCACCCGAAGACGGTAAATCATCATCAAGCAGATAATACATCTCGGTCTTCATTTTATAGCTGGTCCCTACGGTTATACTCGAACCTGTTACAAGGTGCATATTAACGTTATTATATTTGATACTGCTTACTGTAAGGTCGCTGTCACTGTTGTCTTCACCGGCCAGACCAACTATCAGAATACGGTTTTGTCCGCCACCGATTGTGTGTGTCCAGCTCAGCGACCAACTGCTGTCGACAAAATTGGAGCTGTTGGCGTCAAAAACAATATCGTCCGCAACGCCAATACCAGCCAGACCTAATAGCAGGACAATAGAAAATATGCGCATGAGGTTTTTAGACAACATATCAACCTTCCTCCTTATCGTTAGCTTAATAAATAATAAGGTGTTATACAAAATCACCTCATAACCAGGTTTTATTGTACAATATCCGAGTAAGCAGGTCAAGTAAGAAACACCGCCCCCCTCATAATATGCACGAAAAGGCACCACAGCCGTCAAATTCTGCATCGACGTCTGATATCAAACAGAACCTTATGAGTTTTTATCACTCACTGTTCCTGTCGCAAACAATACCTGTGAAAAGCTGCCTAAAATTACAGGAAGGTCTCCTTATACCATGCCATATATTCGCGCAGCTTTTTCAGATAACCTTCGAGGTCGAGAAGCTGTTCATCACATATCAGGTAGGTCATATCCGCCCTGCGATTGGCGAAGTGGCGTGCCCGGTCCTGTCTGTGGAAAAACTTTTTATCAGCAGTTGACATTCCCTTCGGCAGACTTGTCTTCTTAAATACAGTTACTAGGTTGTTGAAAACCTCGTCTCTTTCGGCCAAATTCTTCTCGACCAACTCTGCGGCCTGCTCCATCGCCTCGTATGCCGCCCTGTGGCTTACGAATCGCTGCCTGTGGGCCTGGGTAATAGACCCTTCCAGTTCCGCAAGGTCCATATAGGTCTGGCAGGTGTGTTTGAGAAGGTCGATAAGGCTGATAAATATCTCGAAGTCGTAACTGTTCTTTACGCCCCGGCCCAGATTGTCCCTGCATATCTTCAGTGCCCTGTCCATTTCGCTCGACTGAGCTTTTGACCTGTCTGTAATCTCTTTATATTCTCTCCTCCAGAACGGGTCATACTCAAGGGAGTCATCCCGAGGAAGGTCCGGCACGTGTGTCTTGCCGATATCCCCGTGATGCCAGACATTGCGCTCGAACGTGTCCATATAATAATAGGCGCTTTTGCTCAGTATGGTGAACAGCTCAGCCATATCTTTTACGTTGTCACCATAGTAATTTTTGAAATATTTTTCCCGGAACTCATCCAGGCCCGGATTAGCGCCGCTCCAGGAAAATTCGGCTGAATTAACAAACGACATCATCCAGACCTGGTTGTGCAGTCCGGAGTCATCCCACGATGTATTTATCATTCCATCAAAAACTCCCGCCGTGGCCGCTGCAGATAATTGCCGGTGGGAATTTACAAGGCAGTCATCCGTAGCCTTACCGCCTCGCATCTTGTAGTAGTAAGGCAGAAACAGATGTTCAATCCCGGGGTTGGGGTCATAGAAAAAAACCGGATAACCTCTCTTCTTCGACTCTGTCACATACGAATAATCGTCGCCGTAGTCGCCACTTTCGGTAAGAACCAGACCTTTGACCGGAACAATTCCCTTCGCCGGAGACCTGCTTTTTTCCCAGCCCAGCGCCCTTTCCCACGCCATCACCTTGCGACTCGGAGACATCAAATGTTTGACCGCCTTATTGATAAAGATATGGTACAGTCCGCTTTTGCCTATTTCTTCGGCTTTGGCCTTACAGCCGCATTCAACACCCTGACCTACCTCATAAGTCTCATCCGAACCTATATGAATGTACTCCGAACCCGGCGTTGCCTTAATGGCGTCTTCCCAAAGGTCGAACATAAGCTCATAGCTGCCGTCTTTCAACGGACAAAACTCCCAGTTCGAAGCGGCGATTTCACGCAGATGAGCGTACTGCGGCCATTTAAGTATGAAACTTACATGACCAAGCCCCTGAACCAGCGGCACAAGCTGAACGTGATACTTTCGGGCGTACCGGGTAAAAGCCTGCATCTCTTCCATCGTAAAAGCGCCCGGAGCCCCGATTTCCGGATGGCTCGGATATGCAAATTTGTCCTCCCACTCCCATACCAGCATATTGATTTTGTAACCGGCCATATCACGAATAAAACTCCTCACGTACTCGGCCTTGTCCTGATGGTGTTTCGTATCATAATGCACCGCCCGCTGCTCAATATCGGGCCAGTCGGTTATCTCCATACCTTTTACATAAGCACCGGAGTCACCCTTTTGAATAACCTGCAATAAAGTCTGCGTACCGTAGAACAGGCCCGCTTCGCCGTTGGCCTCGATGGTCACCTTATCCGAAGTTACAGACAGGTCGTATCCCTGGTCTCCGAGTTTTTCAGCGCCGCCTTTTCTTGTCAGGATAATTGACTTTGCTGCGGGCGACTTGCCCACACTAACCTTAACGTCCCATTCTTTTTCAATACCACGAGCTAATTCTTCTGCTGCGAATCTGTCCGCTTCGGATGCGTTATTGTCAACTACTATGACAAGTTTGCCGCCGAGCATAAAATTATCGCCGCCGAGCTCTACCTGCTGGGGATAGGGAATAAGATTAATGCCGGCGCTATACAATTCCGTCGCCGAACTTTCGGCAGGAACCGACACGGCCAAACATAAAATCATCGACACCAACATAAACCATTTCTTTACTGCGACCATTTCCATCTCCTTTTTCGATTAAAATTTTCGTTCTTATAGGTAAGTTTTCTTATACCAGTCCATATATTCACGAAGTTTCTTCAGGTAATCCTCAAGACCGAGCATCTGTTCATCACATATAAGGTAAGTCATATCCGCACGTCGAAATGCGAAGTGACGCGCCCTGTCCTGTCTGTGGAAAAACTTTTTCTCCGCCGTCGACATTCCCTTCGGCAGCCGGGCTTTCTGCCACACAGCCACCAGTTCATTGAAGACTTTGTCCCTTTCAGCCAGGTTTTTCTCGACTATCCCTGCGGCCTGTTCCATCGTCTCATAAGCTGCCTTATGACTCACAAATCTCTGCCTGTGCGCCTGCGTAATAGTCCCTTCCAGTTCCGCCAGGTCCAGGTAAGTCTGACAGGTATGTTTGATAAGCTCGGCAATGGTGACAAATATCTCGAAATCATAACTGTGCCTGACGCCAAGTTCGAGATTTGTTCGACAAATTGTTAGCGCCCTGTTCATCTTCTTCAGTTGCTCTCTCGACCGCTCCACCATCTCTTTATATTCTCTTCCCCAGAACGGGTCATACTCGAGGGAGTCATCCCGCGGCAGGTCCGGCAGATGTGTCTTGCCGATATCCCCGTGATGCCAGACGTTTCGCTCGAAGGTATCCATATAATAATAAGAGCCATCATTGAATAGCTGCCACAGCTCACGCATGTCCTTTACTTTTGGCCCGTAGTAATTTTTGAAATACTTCTCGATGAATTCATCCAGCCCCGGCGCTTTGCCGCTCCAGGAAAATTCAGCCGAGTTAACAAACGTCATCATCCATACCTGGTTATGCAGCCCGCTGTCATCCCATGAGGTATTTATCATCATCTCGTAATCGCCTGAAGTAGCTGCCCGCGAAACCGTGTTGTAGGAATTTTCCAGGCAGCCCAGCGTCTCTTTGTCCCGTCTTATCCGGTAAAAATAGGGCAGAAACAGATGCTCAATTCCGGGGTTGGGGTCATAGACATAATTGCTGAAAAGGTTCTTTGGTGCCTTGGCATCCGGACCCCGCCCGTATGCCCCGCTCCAGGTAATAATCTTACGGCCGCAACCGCTTAAGTTGTTTATATTGCGTTCGAGAAAAATCTTCATAAGTCCCCTCTTGCCAATCTCATCGGCCTTCGCCTTACAGCCGCACTCCACGCCCTGACCTAACTCATAGGTCTCATCGCAGCCGATATGCAGATATTCCGAGCCGGGTGTCGCTTCAATAGCTTCTTTCCACAGATCCAGCAGCAGCTCATAGCCGCCGTCCCTCAGCGGACAAAACTGCCAGTTGGAGGCTGGGGTCTCCCGAAGGTGTGCATTTTGCGGCCATTTAAGAATAAAGCTTACATGCCCGAGTCCCTGGATCAGCGGTACAATCTGAACGTGGTATTTCTGGGCGTAACGCGTAAGCTCCTGCATTTGGTCCATTGTGAAAGCGCCCGGAGCCCCCACCTCCGGATGGCTCTTATAGGCGAATTTGTCCTCCCATTCCCAAAGGAGAATATTAATCTTGTAATGGGCAAGGTCGCGGATAAATCCCCTGACATATTCGGCTTTGTCCTGGTGGTGCTTGGTGTCATAATGCACCGCCCGCTGCCCAATGTCCGGCCAGTCGGTTATCTTCATACCCTTTACATACGGACCTGAACTGCCGCCCTGAATAATCTGCAGCAGCGTCCGCGTCCCGTAAAATAGACCCGCCTCACCTTTAGCCTCAATTTTTATATTACCCGGCGTCACGGACAAGCTGTATCCCTGCTCGCAAAGCTTTTCAGGGGGAGCTTTTCTGGTCAGTATAATTGATTTACCAGTCGCAACATCAGCCACAGGAACAGCGATGCCCCAGTCTTCCTCGAGGCCTCGGGCCAGTTCTCCCGCTGCGAAGCGGTCGCTTTCCGATGCGTCCTTATCGACCACTATCACTGTATCGCTCCCCACCATAAAGTTCCCGCCCCCGAGCTTTACCTCCTGCGGACAAGGGATAACATTAATGCCGGCCTTATACAATTCGGTACCCGAATCTCCGGCAAAGGCCGCACCACACAGACAAAACAATACCATAACAAACATAAATCGTTTCTTTACCGTAACCATTTTTTTCTCCTTATTTAACTGGCTTTTTGCCGACTATAATTGTGTTCAAAGGTAAGTTTTCTTATACCAATAAATATATTCACGCAGTTTACTCAGATAATCCTCAAGCCCAAGAAGCTGTTCATCATATATCATAAAGGTCAAATCCGGCCTGCGATTGGCGAAGTTGCGCTGCTGGTCCCGGCCGTGCACATATTTCTTCCCCGGCAGCGACATACCTCTGCGTAGTTGTGACTTCTCCCACGTAACGACGATTTTGCTGAAGATTTCTTCACGCTCGGCCAGGTTCTCCTCGACTATCTTTTCCGCCCGCTGAAGGGCCTCGTATGCCTTCTCATGACTGGGAAAGTGTGACCGGTGGGCTTCTGTTATAACATTCTCAAGCTCCGACAGCGCCAGATACGTCCGGGCGGTATGCCTGAAAAGTTCCGCTATACAGGTGAAAAGCTCGAAGTCATAAGCTTTTTTCGCGCCCTGTTCCTGATTCACCCGGCAGATTTCAAGCGCCCGCTCCATCTTAGGAATCTGTTCCTTCGAGCGTTCGACCATCTCGCGGTACTCGGTGTTCCAGAAACGGTCGTACTCCACATCATCCCGGGGCAGGTCCGGCAGGTGAGTCTTGCCAACCTCTCCCCAGTGCCAGACCTTGCGCTCGAATGTATCCATATAGTAATAGCTGCCCTTATTAAGCAGCCGGAAAAGCTCCTGCACGTCCCTGCTTTGGGGCCCGTAGTAATTTGTGAAATATTTGTCCGTGAACTCTTTCAATTCCGGCCCCTTGCCGCTCCAGGAATACTCGGCCGCGATTATATAACGCAGAATCCATAACTGGTTGTGTACGCCCGAGCAGTTCCACGACGTGGAAATCATACACTCGTACTCTCCTGACAAAGCTGCAGGCGGCAGAGCCCCGTATGAGTTCTCCAGGCAGCTTGGGGCCTCTTTACCCCTTCTTACCCTGTAAAAATAGGGCAGAAAAAGATGCTCGATTCCCGGATTTGGGTCATAGACATAAAAAGTGTAGCCTTTTTTACGGGCTTCCTTGAATTTCTCGGTATCATATCTTCCATGGCTCATCAGCCCCTCAGTGGCCATGACTTTATGTCCCGGTTCATACCCCCCCGCCCACGACATCGGTTTGCGACCCCACTCTTTCATCTTGTCGGCAACTCGATTGATGTATATCTGTTTCAGGGAATACTTGCCTATCTCCTCCATCTTGGCCTTACAGCCGCATTCCACACCCTTGCCAAGAACGTAAGTCTCATCACAGCCGATATGGATGTACTCCGAGCCCGGCGTTGCCTCGATGGCCTCTTTCAGCAGGTCGAACATCATCTCATAGGTACTCTCTCTCAGCGGGCAAAATCCCCAGTTGTCCGAGGCCACCTCGCGAAGATGCTTGTTCTCCGGGTGTTTGAGAATAAAGCTCACATGCCCGAGCCCCTGCACCAGCGGCACAATTTGTATATGGTATTTCTGGGCGTATCGGGTAAAGTCCTGCATCTGCTCCATTGTAAAAGCGCCCGGCGCCCCTACCTCCGGATGACTCTCATAAGCGAACTTGTCCTCCCACTCCCATATCAGCGTGTTTATTTTGTACCCGGCTAACGTTCGGAAGAAATTTTCAACATAGTCTTTTTTTTCCTGAAAATGCTTGGTGTCATAATGCACCGCCCGCATGGGTATGTCCGGCCAGTCCGTTATCTCCATCCCCTTTACGTATGCTCCCGAGTCGCCTTTTAGAATAATCTGCAACAGTGTCTGGGTACCGTAAAAAAGCCCCGCCTCGCCATTGGCCTCAATCGTTATTTTACCCGGCTTGACAGTCAGTCGGTATCCCTGCTCGCAGAGTTTTTCTGGGGCGCCTTTTCTGGTCAGGATAATTGTCCCCCCGCCGCCCGATTTACCTACACTGACTTTAATCCCCCATTCCTGCTCGATATCACGGGCCAGTTCTTTTGCCGTGAATTTATCCGCTTCAGATGCGTCTTTATCAACCGCTATTACAGGATTTGCCCCGAGCACAAAATCACCACCGCCCAGTTTTACCTCCTGTGGATAAGGAATGATATTGACACCGGCCTTATACATTTCGGTTACTGTTTCGCCTCCGAAAACCGGCACAACCAGACAAAACAAGGTTACAGCTAATAAGGTATGTTTTTTCAACTTTGCCATTTTGACCTCCCTTTATTACGAGAATTCAGGTTAATCACAGTATCACCCTTCTAAGGGGCTTGAACAGCGTCCATAAAGATAATCTATACAGCCCATACTGTCAAGATAACTAAAATTCCCCCCCAGCTTGACTGCCGAATATTCACCGCTGCAGACCTTTTGAATCCGCCCCGAAATATCACCGAATATTTCCTCCATCGCCTCCGTTAGTCCCATATTATCACCCCCGTCAAACGACGAATCAGGCAGGTAAAAAAAACTTTCATTTCGCCTGTTTTTGTTCGGTTTTTGTTAGGGTTTTTGACCCCGCTTTACCGATAGAACTATTTGCCGTAGCCGACTGTTAAAACGATTACAGACGCACAGAACGGGAAAAAAATGGATAACCTCTCTAACGACCAAAATGAACCTGTATGCAGATTTGGGCCCGGCGGTGACTTTGTCTCTTTCTGGCCTAAACAGCATTCCACCTCCCGTAAGGCCGCCCCGAACAGCCTCACCCTGTTGCTGGAGAGGCTGGCCAAAATTATAAATACGAAACTTACACCGGACTTTGACGCATCTGCCGATTCGCCCAGGATTACTCATCAGCCCAAAACACTCACCCTTCCTGAAAAAGGCAACCTAAAATATGAAGTTAAACACGCAAAATCCGAAAAGCCGGCTGACGCCGCGACAACTACAGTTATTAACAGCAATTGCGAACTTCAGGACCAGCCGATGCTATTCCCCGACGATCGCAGAGTTAGCATCCCAACTGGGCATAAGCCGAAGCACCGCATTCGAGCATATCGCCGAACTCCAAAGAAAAAAGCTCCTGTGCAGCTCCCCGGGCAGG
>CAZTKW010000086.1:0-9696 GCA_964614315.1 uncultured Pirellulales bacterium | reverse complement strand
GCGAAATCGTGTACCCGCGGTACACCATCCCAAGGAAAGTCCGCTCTCCCGTTGCCCCCTCAAAGGCTATTATCCACCACGTCAGCAGGAAAAGTCCAAACCCCCACACCAGCGCACAGGTTAACGCAAACACTTTCACATTAAATCTCATTTCTTTGTCTCCCTTCTTGAAAGCATAATTTTAACCCCCGGAAAATAATATTATTATACTTTATCGAACTCGCCGGCCTTTAACCGGCGCACGTAATCACGTTTCTTAGCAGCTGCCAGACCAACCAGAGCTACTAAACCAATCAGGTTAGGGACCGCCATAAGTGCATTAAATATATCGGCCAGGTTCCAGATAATTCTTAAACCCCCGATGGCCCCGACGACTATCAGCACAATATAAACATATCTATACCATTTAATCGCCCCCGAACCAAAAAGATATTCCGCACAGCGGTCGCCGTAATATGACCAGCTTATTGTTGTCGAATATGCAAAAAAGATTAGGCCGAAACTAACTATGTACTGTCCGTACCCGAACAATCCAAGGTCAAATGCCTTGGCCGTTAGCGAGCTGCTGGTCAAACCGCTGCTGCGGGCATCGGTTACCAGGATAACAAGTGCTGTCATTGTACAAATAATCAGTGTGTCGATAAGCGGTCCAAGCATAGATACGAAACCCGCACGCGCCATCTCTTTGGTTTTGGCCGCCGCATAAGCCATCGGTGATGAACCAAGCCCGGACTCGTTGCTGAAAACACCCCTTGCAACTCCAAAACGCATCGCCTGGGATACGGTAGCGCCGACAATGCCCCCGCCGACCGCATAACCGCTGAAGGCGTACCTGAATATCATCGCAAGGCACCCTGGTATCTTATCTATATTCAATATCAGAACTATTAGGCTCCCTAACACATAAATTACGCACATAAAAGGGACTAATTTGGACGTCACACCGGCGATGCGTCGAATCCCCCCTAAAATGACTAATCCGACGAATATTGCCAGTACTAAACCAATAACAAAATTAAAACAGTTGACCTGAAAGCCCCCAATGCCCATTTCTGACTCTTGCCAGGCCTCCGGCAGAATATATCCCAGCCCATTGACCACCGAATTGGCCTGAACCATATTGCCGATACCGAATGAAGCTATTATTGCAAACAGTGCGAACGCCGCCGCCAATACCACCGCCAGCTTGCGGGTAAAACCTTCGCCTGCCAGCCGAACCAGCAGCGCCGGATGAAATCCCCTTTTAAGAAAATACATCGGCCCGCCGCTGACTGAACCGTCCTCGTGGACATCACGAAAATTAAGCGCCAGCGAACATGATGCAAATCTCGTTGCCATCCCCACCAGGGCCGTCATCCACATCCAGAAAACCGCTCCGGGCCCTCCCATAGCGATGGCCGTGGCAACACCTGCAATGTTACCGGTGCCGATAGTTGCCGATAGCGCTGTAGTCAAAGCGCGAAAATGTGATATGTCCCCGGAATCCTCCGCCTTGTCATATTTACCCATAACGCACCGGACGGAGTGACGCAGCCAGATAAACTGCACAAACCCCAGCCGCACCGTCAGGTACAAACCTGTTCCGACCAGCAGGCATATCATTACCGGCCCCCAGACTATCTCACTGATGCTAACAAGTAGTTTATCGATGCTAACCAGTAGTTCATTCATAACGTATTGCCTTTCCTTGCTGAAAATCTTCGCTACAGCCGTCTTACTAAAATCATTGATAAGAAAACATCAATGCGCCGTGGGCCATACAATAACCAAAACAAATGTCCCCGTCAAACCAAAACCTGATGTTCAAAAGACAAGGTATTTGCCCGTCTTTTTCAGCCTGACCCCCGCCTTGCCGATATCTTCGACTCTCCTTATCCTGCCTGCGGCCCGCTGCTTCAGTATCCGCTCGACTGTTACCAGCCCGAGACCCGGAACCCTCAGGAGGTCGAACTTCGAGGCGGCGTTCGCATTCACGGGGAAAATCTCAGGGTGCCTGTCCGCCCAGACCTGCTTGGGGTCGGCCGCAAGAGAAAGATTACCCTCGCCTTCAAAAACAATGTCCGACTCTTTGAAGCCGTATTTGCGAAGCAGAAAATCCACCTGGTAAAGCCGGTGTTCCCGCATAAGTATGTCCGTCGCACTATCCGGCGTTCCTTGTTCGGCGGCTATGGATTCATCCCCCAGTCCCCTCTGATAAGCGCTGAAATATATCCTGTGCATTTTCAGCCTGTCATAAAGCCCCCCCATATACCTGACTATTTCCGAATCCGCTTCACCCGCCGCCCCGACAATAAACTGGGTCGTTTGCTTTACCCGTGAGTATTTCTCCCCTCGTCCCGTCAGCCTGCTGATTAACTTTATTGGCTCGATGATGTCTCTGATATAGTTTTTCTTTTCCGACAGTTTCGCCAGGTTCTTCTCTCCCGGCGTCTCGATGTTCATCGACACGGTACTGGCCAGTGAAACCGCCTCTTCGATTGCCGCATCACTCGCACCCGGTATAATCTTCAGATGGATATACCCGCGAAACCCGTATTTTTTTCGCAGGATGCTCGCTGTAGTATTGAGCCTGTCCATCGTTGCATCGGCGGACCCTAAAACTGCCGAACTCAAAAACAGCCCGAATACTTTCCGCCGATTATAATAATCCAGAAAAACCTTGGCCGTCTCCTGGGCCCCTAAACTGCACCGCCGGACATCCATCGCCTCTCGCAGCGGACAGTACTTGCAATCATTCGTACACACATTTGATATCAACGTCTTGAAAAGTGTGCTTTTGCCCCCGTTTGGAAGTGTAACCGGATACACCCATTTGCCGTCGCTGCTTCGTTTTCGATGTTCCTCTTTAACGCTGCCGCATGCACACGCAAGGTCATACTGGGCGTCGGCGCTTAGTATCTCTAATTTCTTCTGGGTATCAGGTTTGCTAATTACCCCGACCATAAGCCTTCCCTGACTTCAATAACCAATCGTAGAACCAATTATAAGACTAAAGATATTTTACCGGATTTATTCGCCTCCTGCAACAACAGACTGCCCTGCACCGGATACACAAATATCTGTAAATAAGCTCACTTTGTCCGTTCCTCTAATAAAGGAAATCGATAAATGTTTTATTGCAGCGCCGTCGGCATAAATCTTTCACGCTGTTAGTTGTTGGAAAATGAATATTAGTCTTTCTTTATAATATCCACGTTTTAATCAAAATCCATATTCCTAACGCCAAAGTCAACAAGCCTAAACCTGTTCTTAAACGTTTTTCGGATTTGAATTTGGATGTTAATAAAGCTCCTAAAGGAGCTCCGATTAACGCTCCCGTACTTAACAAAATGACCAGGTTCCAGTTGGATATGCCTTTGGTTATTAAAAACGTCAGAAATCCGGCAATGCAAATAGGCGCTTCTGCAAATGTGGTGGCCCCTATCGAACTTTTGCCGTCCCTGCCGGCTATAAGTTGACCGCTCGTAACAACAGGACCGAATCCGCCTCCCGATATACCTTTGTTAAAAGCGCTTAATATCCCTATTGCTAACATTTTCTTCCAGGAAAATTTAAACTCGGGGCCGAAAAGCAATATGACGCCCATTGCGACAACTAATATGCCGATATATGTTTTAAGGGCCGATTTGGAAATATTAATCGCTATGAGAACCGCAATTATTGTGGCTATTACACCTAAGCTGGCCACGCACATCGAAACCTTAAAATCTTTCGTTGTGCCCCGCTTGAAAGATTCGATATAACCTAATTCGGATAGTTTTTTGATGATTACCTTGGGATTTGCGCTTTTTACCGCGAGGTTTACATTCTTTAATTGATGATGAAATATGCTTGCCGTAAATCCTCCCAGTGCCTGAGAAAAAAGAATCGCCGGAACTACGACCACCGGTTCAAAGCCGGCTATGATAAGAACCGGTGAAAGGATTGTTCCGTACATCATTCCCATCGAAGCATCGATAAATTCACAAATAAGTGCCCCCGATACTATTAAGATTGCGACTTGTAAACTCATTTTTATACTTGGACTCCTATTCTTAACTCTCGCATTTTTACCAAAAGAATCCTTCCCCGTCTGGTTTGGCTCGTTTCTCGCCTGTTGTTTGCTGACGGAGTTTTCGTTTTTCTAATGCCTGCTTTACTGCTGCCATAAAGCTCTCGGGAGTAAAGGGTTTCGGAATAAAATCATAAGCTCCCGTTTTCATCCCTTCTACCGCCGATTCCACTGTAGCCTGGGCGGTAATGATAACTACGCCGGTTCCAGGGTACTCTTCATTGACCTTTTGCAATACTTCCATACCGCTCAAACCGGGCATTTTTAAGTCAAGTATGATAAGGTCAAAGGATTCTTTCTTCAAAATGTCCAAACCTCTTAGGCCGTCTTCGGCTGTTTCTACCCTGTTTCCAGCCTCTGAAAGTATTTGTTGACACCAATCGCGCATGGTTTCATCGTCGTCGATGACTAAAATGTTCGCCTGGCTGCTCATTATATCCTCTCTGATTTTACAATATGTTTTATTGTCCTGGCTTTTTCTTCAGTTTATTTTTGACTGCTGTAAAAGCTGCCCATAAACGTAAGGTATCCGCCTTATTTATAAAGCGGTATTTTCAACAAAACTATTTGTTCAGATATTTACTGATAGCGCCAAGCAGCACATCGGGCTTTTCAAGTTTATCTATAAACTCGTCCGCTTCCGTAAGCAGACCGTCCGCACGGGTGGCTGTGGTCTCGCTCCATCTGCGGGTAACGCTGGTAAAAACAATTATTGGGACATTCGCTAAAGATGATTCGCTCTTCAACTCCTCGATAGCTGCATATCCGTGCTCGCCGGCCATTATTATGTCCATAATGATAAGGTCCGGCTTTACTTCTAAAGCCAGTCTTTTACCTTCCTCTGCTGAAGAAGCTGAAACTAATTCCCAGCCTTCACTCTCGATGCGGGGCTTAAATGCCGAGATAATCTCATCATCATCTTCTACCCAGACTATCTTTTTCTTTGCCATAATGTGCTCCTGTAAACATTTTTTTGATTATAGCTGTTATTATACCTTTTCTATCTGGAAGATAAAGGAATTACCGTTTTCTTTTGACTCTACCCATATCTCGCCGCCGTGTTTTCCTATTATTTCCTTCGTAATAAACAGCCCAAGACCTGTCCCTTTGATTTTTTTCTCATAAGCCGTATTTAGTCTGGAGAATTTGTTGAAAATTATTGCTTTTTCTTCCTCTCCGATAGGTTCGGAGTCGTTATAAATTTCAATCTGTACCTTATCCCCGATATCCTTTGAACTCAGGACCACTTTACCCTTATCAAAACCGTAATTAACCGCATTGCCCACAAGGTTGTTTGCTGCTATCAGCAGCAAATCGCCGTCACATTTGACTTTTATTTGAGGCGCAATATTATTAATAATTTCCATTTGCTTTTCAACGATTTGTCCCGAAAACGTTTCCACGGCGGCGTCGAAAATATCTTCCTTAAGATATAATTCTGTTTTAGTAAAGCTAAGCTCACCCTTTTCTATTCTGCTCAGGTTAAGAAACTTTCGTACTGTTTCCGCTAAGTAATCCAGGTTTCTTGTAACTGCATCAAGGGCTTTCCTCTGTTTGGAGTTTATATCACCAAAACATCCGTCCCGAACGGAATAAGCGTTCACAATTGTCGATGCCAGTATGCCTTTGAGTTCATGCGAAACAAAACCCACAAGGTCAAGGTATGTTTTATTTAAAGTTGCCAGTTTTTCATTGGAAATTCTTAAACTTTGCTCTCTCTCTTCAAGTTGTGATGACATCTCGTTAAAAGAAGAGGCGAGAGTATTTAATTCCTCCGTCCCTGTTTTTACATTCACCTTGTAACCGAGCTCTCCTGCCGAAAGTCTCTCGGTGGCCTTTAGCATATGCGTAAGAGGACGGGATACCGTCCCTGAGAGTATCAGGGCAAGAAAACCCGCAAGTAAAGTGGCGATTAAAACTATAAAAAGAAAAACAAAAAAAATATTTCTGGCCATATCGATGAAAGGCTTCTCCAGCGTGCCGACATATAATATCCCGATTATTTCTCCGTTTATGTTCCTGATAGGTTCATAGGCGGTTTTATACCAATCGTTTACTACGAATGCCCTTGCCGTCCAGGGTTGTCCTTTTTCCAGTACACGCCTGTAAACTTCTTCCGATACCCGGGTTCCTATTGCGCGGCTGCCGTCCTCTCCCGTAACATTTGTTGAAATGCGAAGGTCGCCTTGAAAGATTGTTGCTGTGCCGATATCTTTGCCCTTGTACTTGACTTTCTGGTAGACGATTTCTTTTACCTTATCGACAATCTCATAGTTACGATTTAGCAGATTACCCCCGCATAATACACCTGTCAGCTCACCCTCGTAATCGAAGACAGGTGCCGCAGCTTTGATGCACATTCCGGAACTCTGCTCTGTTTCAGGGATTGGTTTTGCCTTTGGTGTCGCTATGATTTTTATATGTGCTTGCTTGTCTAACCCAGTTCCCTCTTTGATAAGTTTTTCTTTCGGGACTATTACTGTGCCGGCAAAGGCTTGCTTTTCTGATAGAACCTTATTCACAAGTTCATCATGTGCTTGATTGTCGCCGTAAACTGACGGATTTTGTGCTCTGACGATAACCTGGCCCTGTGCGTCCGTAAGAGTTAGTATATCAAGACTCTCGGAGGTTCTTACATTTTCCAGCTCTTTTTGAATACTTTTTGTATCACCTTCTGAAAGAGCGTCTTTTATGAAAAATCGCAATGCCGTAAAGCGAACAACATCTTTAAGATTCTCGGTTTCTTCGCGATATACCTCCCGAGCCGAGTTCAGGTCGCTTTTTACTTTCTCCTGGGCTCGTTCTATTATGTCCTTCTCGATAACGTAATAACCCAGTATGCCTAGGGCCGACCCGAAAACAACGATGACAACAAAGAACGACAGTAGCAGTTTCGTTCTTAGTTTTCTGATTTTCATTTATTTTGCCTTCGTCTTAGCTGACACGGATTTCTTATTGAATCTGAAAACCAGCCTTTTCCTGAATGCCTATTCTTTCTCCATATAAGGATAACGAAAATCTCTTGGCGGAAGGAACGTTTCCTTTATCGTACGAGGTGAAACCCAGCGCTCAAGGTTAAGCCAACTACCCGCCTTGTCGTTTGTCCCGGACGCCCGCGAGCCGCCGAACGGCTGCTGACCCACCACCGCCCCCGTGGGTTTGTCGTTGATATAGAAATTGCCTGCTGCATGACGAAGTTTGTCCAGTGCCTTGACAATTGCGCCCCGGTCTAAACCGAAGATAGCTCCCGTAAGCGCATAAGGCGAAGTCTGGTCGCACACCTCCAGCATCTTCTCGTATTTACCTTCCGGATAAACATAAACGGTCAATACCGGCCCGAAAATTTCTTCAGCCATAAGCTTGCTTTTCGGCTCTTTAGAAACAACTATGGTCGGCTCGATGAAGTATCCCTTGGAATCGTCACAGCCGCCCCCGACGATTATATCCATATCCGCTGAATTCCGGGCATATTCAATATATTTTTTGATGGTTGCAAATGAATTGGCATCGATAACTGCACCCATATAAGTGCTGAAGTCCACCACATCACCCATCTTGATGTCCCCTATATGCCCGAGCATTTGTTCTTTAACTTCCGGCCAGATTGAATCGGGAATATATGCACGAGAAGCTGCAGAGCACTTCTGACCCTGGTACTCGTATGACCCTCGCACCAAAGCGGTAACCAAAGCCTCAATATCGCTGCTCGAGTGTGCGAAGATAAAGTCTTTTCCACCGGTCTCACCGACGATTCGAGGATAAGCTACATACTTGCGGATATCTGCACCCACCGCCAGCCAGATTGTTGAAAAAACGTACGTGCTTCCCGTAAAGTGAATGCCTCCAAGCCGGACATCGTCAAGCATGGGCGGCGCAACAACCGGCCCCGGACCCGGAACCATATTGATAACTCCCGGCGGCATACCTGCCTCTTCCAGAATCTTCATAATAAAGTATGCCGGCAATACTGCTGCCGATGCCGGCTTCCAGACAACCGTATTGCCCATCAACGCAGGTGCCGTCGGAAGGTTCCCCGCTATCGATGTAAAATTAAACGGCGTCACCGCAAGAACGAAACCGTCAAGAGGCCGGTGCTCCATATAATTGAGCACTCCATGCGTTGACATCGGCTGGTCGCCATATACCTCCTCCATAAAATGAGGATTGAATCGCCAGAAATCTATCAGCTCGCACGCCGAGTCTATCTCCGCCTGATTAGGTGTCTTGCTCATGTTCAGCATAGTCGCCGCATTCAGTGTCTGCCGGTATTTGCCCGCCAGCAGTTCCGCCGCCTTAAGCAGAACAACCGCTCGAGATTCCCACGGCATTTCACCCCATTCCTTCTTGGCCTTCTCAGCCGCATCTACCGCTTTGATTGCATACTCCGCATCTGCCTGGTGATACTTCCCAAGCAAATGCTGATGGTCGTGCGGGCACCGAATATCGGCAAGGTTGCCGTTGCGAACTTCCTCTCCGCCGATTATCATCGGAACATCCACCTTCTCACCGAGCATCTCTTTAAGCTTCTTCTGTAATTCCACTCGTTCACAACTGCCCGGCGCATATTGCAAACACGGCTCGTTCACCGGCTGCGGAATATGAAATATACCGTTAAACATTTCTGCCTCCTTAAATACTCTTGATTTCAAATTTTACGAAAAACGAAAATGGTCATTGTCCCCCATTCTACCCGAAAAGTCAAACATTCCTTTTCTTTGCTTTAGGATTCTTTTTCACCAAACTCAGACCCCCGGTTCTAACCGTAGGTCTTGCCGTTTTGGTCGACAAAAATGCTGCCCTTGGCCTGTTTTATTATCTTAACCGCCCGGGGCACATCCTCCAGCTTCGGGACTTTGAAAAGCAGGTTACACTTACCGCATCTTATCCTTCTGTCGGCGGCGCTCTCATCTAAAAGCCAACTATTGCCGCAACCTGGGCACTGGGCAATTATCTGCATTGTTCTTTCCTCTTAAAAAAAGGTCAGCAACGTTTTTCCGACCCGCAAAAACATTCCTGACCATCTCAGGCAAATAATATCATTCCCGTTCTTTCTTCTCCGTCTCCACTTTCTCAGGACTAAGTTTCTCCGTCTCGACTTTCTCAGGGCTAACTTTCTCTGTCTCGACTTCTTTAGTCTCAGGTTTCTTTGTATCGGCGCCTCTGGACTTTCCTTTCTTCTCTGGTGTAGTTAGCCACTTAACTACATCTCTCGGCTCGGCCTCGTCATGACATTGCAGACTAATCCCTCCCACGAATCCACAAACAGTATTTACTGATTGTGCCGCAAATCCGGTCTGCTCGCAAATACTTTTAACTATCGACTCTTTGGAAATGGGCGTAATCAGAAAAACAAAAAGGACAAAGCCGCACACAACATAGCCAGAAAAGAATCCCACCAGCCCGGCACCGATGGTATTAACTAACCTTGGAAAGCTGATTGCTTCTTCATTTTTTGTATTTTTACCTGCTTCCTCACCAAGCAGAAAATTCACCGTAATCGTTTGGAAAATAGCAAATATCACCACCGCAATCCCACCCACGCACCCGGCATGATGATAACGTGAATCTCCGATATCCGGAATCAGTCCTATTATTGTCGGACAAAGCATTACACCGATATAGATTGATATAAGAGTATTGAAAAG
>CAZTKW010000085.1:0-9702 GCA_964614315.1 uncultured Pirellulales bacterium | reverse complement strand
AAGTAACGAGTAGAGGGTAGCGAGGGAAGAAGAAAAAGAATTTAGCCACGAAGGGGCACGAAGGGAACGAAGGAAAGAAAAGAAGAAAGAATTTTAGACGCTGATTAACGCTGATTTCGCGGATAAATAAAAGATGAAAAAGAACACGAAAAAAATGACGCCGAAACAGAATCGGAACCTGCATCGTCTGTACTGCGAGCTCGGGTTCGACGAGGAGATGCGGCGGGACGTGTGCGAGTTGGTTGTGGGGGAGCGGTCGATGCGCTCATCGAGCCGCGCAAAGGCGACGAAATTGATACAGGAACTGATGCGCCGGGCGGGGGAACTGCCGGCTGACGGCGGGGACGGGCCTGTCCGGAAGTACAAGCATCCGGCGGCGAAGGAGCAGGGGGACCCGAATTCGACGATCACGGAAGCGCAGAAAATGGTGCTTGCGGGCTGGTTTAATTTTATGGGGGCGGACACGGCGAAAGCAAGGGCGGATTTTTGTAAGAGGCAGATAAAGAAGCCCTGGCCGCATACGGTGGGCGAGGCGCAGAAAATGATCGAGAGCCTGAAGAAGATGCATAAGGAAAGACCTGACTACAGGTTCGGAGGCGGCGGATAAAAAACAAAATCGGAGGTGTCGAATGAAGATCAGGAAAGAGTTTGTCGAAGTCGAGGCGAGCGTGGATGAGCTGAGAGAGGGCGGATTCGTTATGGGCGCGGGTGCGTTCGGTGTCCAGGCGGTGGCGGCGCTGCCGGCGGTTGATGCTCCACCCTCAAACGAGTTTGAGGGCGCCACCCAGGGTGATGTAGTGCGGGATATTGAGACGGAGGAGATCGAGGAGGAGATAGCGAAGGAGGAGGAGCTCGAGCGTGTAGCGCCGCCGGCCCCGGAGTTCGATATGGACCCTCCGCCGCCGCCGGCGAAGAAGAAGACGCCGGCGGGGAAGAAGAAAAAACCGACGCCGGGGAGGAAGGCGGGCGTGGCGGGGTTCGCGGCGTGCGCGAAGTGCGGGAAGGTGGCGCACTGGACAGCGCTGCCGAAAAGCGAAAAGGACGGAAAGCGGTACTGCCCGAAGCACCTGCCGTGAAGGTGGAGAAGGGGCCCCTGGGCGGGTATGACATGGGAAAGATCAGGTACTGCTTTTATTGTCCGGACAAGAGGAACTGCAATAACGCGGCGTGCCGGCGTGAGGCGATCGCGGATACGGGGCGGCGTGCGATGCGGGCGATAGAGACAAGCGGGAAAAGACAGTAGCGAGCAGAGGGTAGCGAGTAGCGAGGAAAAAGGATTTAGCCACGAAGGGGCACGAAGAAAGACAAAAGATTTTAGACGCGGATTTACGCGGATCGGCGCGGATTAAAAAAGGAGGCGGGGCTGATGGGTAGAATGGATCAGTGGAAGGACCTTATCAGACAGGTGGCCGGGGAGGAAGGCATCCCGGCTGAGCTGCTGTGGGCGACGGTAGCGACTGAAAGCTCGGGGAAGCCGGACGCTTACAGGTTCGAGCCAGGATACCTGCGGCGGTATATCCTGGACAAGGAACCCTGGCAGGAACACTACTACAAGTACGGCGACGACGTGGCGGCGAGCTACGGGCTGGTGCAAATCATGTACCCGACTGCGGTCGCCTTAGGGTTCGAAAGCGAGCCGCGCGTACTCTTCGATCCTGATCTGAATCTCAGGTACGGGGCGGTGTATATAAAGAAGGGACTCGCGGAGACGGGCTCCGATCCGGTGAAGGTTGCGACGCGCTACAATACGGGGAGTGTTAACGGCCGGTCGCACCCGGGCCATATAGTCCGGTTCTTGAAGAACTACGAGAAAGCGAAAGAGATTTATGGCGAGGAGTACAAGCCGTCCGCGACCGCTATCGTGAAGACGGAGACCGAAATTATTCCAGCGCTCAGGAAGCTTTACGAGCATATAAAGGCACTTGGTTTGCCTGAAGATCAAGTGCGGGAAGCCGTTCGTGGTTTGAATATCTTCAACCTCGTATTGGTAAGTAACAAGCTCAAGGATTGAAATGCCAGAGAGAAATGCAAAGATCGAGCTAAGGAAAGAAGACCTCCCGGAGGGCGGGACGTACCGGGAGGTCTTCGATATTGTCGAGCCGATCGCGGGCGAGTCGGAGGCGCTGCGGATCGTGGCGGCGCTGGCGGAATATTACGGGGGCCAGCAGGTATATTTTCCTAAGCGTGAGACGCTGATGCGTGCGGCGCGTGACAGGGCGATCCGGGCGGGTTTCGACGGCGACCCCGGGACGCTGCGCGAGATCGCACGTGGGCACAAGCTGTCATTGTCTTTCACGCGCGAGATTGTGTCCGGCGGGGGTTGATGGTAGTATTATTGGGGAGGTAAGAATGAAAATAAGCGATTTCTATTTCTGTTCCCGCTGCGGATACCTCGGCGATAAATACGTCTACGAGGAGCGCCAGTGGTTTGACGACGAGCCAATGGCATTCGGGAACCGCAAATTGTGCCCGGCGTGCAAGGCGTTGATTCCGGGCGATATAAGCTTCGCGTCAATAACAGATCACCCGCAATTCCGCGGGATACAAAAGGACGAAAACTTGATCAGGGAATTACTCCCTATGCTGCCGCGGCTCAGGGCTGAATATTTGTGGGACAAAATCAAAAAGCAGGGCGGATCGGGAGGATAAGATGAAGCACGAATTTTTCGACGACTGCACTTGCGGGCCGGAAGGCGCGGAGACTCCAGAGGTGACGCTGGAGTCGCTGCAGCAGGCCAGGAATACGATCCTCCTCGCTCGCGAAATCTGCATTTTAAATTCCACTGCGGATGAGGTTGAAATATGCCAGGAGTTGGAACGACGAATTGAAACCTTGAAGCAAAAGACGGCGGTTGAAATGTTAGTGGAGAGAGACTGGCTGGGCAAGCAGCGCGTGCGCATTCAATTTACAGGGCGTGTGTGCCGGACGACGCCCCAGGACTTCGCGGTTGTGTTGTTGAGAATGGCTTTAAGGGATCAGCTCAAAAAAGAAGAATCGATATCAAGACTGCTCGGTGTTTTGCGGTCGATACGGCTCTAAGAAATAATTCATTTTCCTCAAATAGTTTCCTCAACTAAATTCCTCAAATAGATTCTTGGACTTCGTGTTGTTTCATCTTTCAAAATTGCAGTGTACGAACCCGGCGGCGTTCGGTTTCAAAAGATAAAAGATATTGGCCACGAAGGTACACGAAGGAAGACGAAGAAAAAAGAATTTTTAGACGCGGATTTACGCGGATCGACGCGGATTAAAAACGGAGGTGTTGAATGGAATTCATAGTGGAGCACTGGGAAACGATCGCGCCGGTGGCGTTCGCGCTGGCGATCATCGCGCTGCGGCTGATGGCGCGGAACGAGAACCTGGCGGAGATCGCCGGTGTGATCGAGAACCTGATCGTCCAGGCGCGGATCGGGCACGCGGACAAGACAGTCGTCGAGATTGCCGGCGTGATTCTGCCGGCTGAGATCGCGCGGCGGACGGAGCTGACCGTCGAGCAGGCGCACGCGGTGATCCGGATCGGGGACGACGGACGGCCGGAGATAGATAGGGCCGGGCTGGTCGCGGAGCTGCGGAAGAGCGGTGACTGGAAAAAGATTCAAAGAAAGTTCCGGAAGTGGAGAGATAAAAGATTTTAGACGCAGATTAACGCTGATCAACGCGGATAAGAAAAAGATAAAAGACTTTTAGACGCAGATTAACGCTGATCGACGCGGATAAGAAAAAGATAAAAGACTTTTAGACGCAGATTAACGCGGATCGACGCGGATAAGAAAAAGGCAAAAGAAAAAACCCTGAACCCTGGAAGGAAATAATATGGCGCCGGGAGACGTTGAAGAACTGAGGGAACGGATCGCCTCGCTCGAGGCGTCGTCGGACAACCTGAAGGACATCATCGAGCGGCGTATCGAGCAGGAAGACAGGGTACAGCACAGCAGGTTCGAGGCTTTGCACGCGAAGCTGGCGGGTGAGATAGCGAAGCTGGACGCGAAGCTGAAGATACTGTGCGAGGGCCGCGGAAAGTTCGAAGACGAAATCAAGGGAAAAATCAGCAGGGATATAACACGTATCCACGAGCGAATCGATGAGCTGCTGCTGGCGATCAGCGAGAAGACGTCGGACGCGGCGATCGCGGTGGGCACGGCCGGCCGGAGCGGCGGGATGAACGTGAACGTGAGATGGCTGGTGGGTGGCGGCGTCGGCGGCGCGGTGGCGTTCAAGCTGCTCGAGCTGGCGGCAAACCATTTCGGAGGCATTCTGTGAGCGGTAGCGAGCGGGGGAAAGAGGAACGGCTCTACTACGACGCGCAGAAACTGTACGTCGAGGAGCTGATGAACATTCCCCAGGTGCAGGCGCGGTTGAAGGAAGACGGCGAGTACGTATCCGAGGTATCGCTCCGGAAATGGAAGAAGAAAGGCGACTGGGACAGGCTCAAACAGGAATACCGTGAGAACGTGGCGGGTATGCCGGACCTGATCCGCGACATATCGGTGGGCGTGATCCAGGTGATCGCGAAGAAGCATGCGGGGGACATTAACACCGCAGACCTGGACATGCTGGCGAAGGCGCAGAAACTGGTGGAGTCGCACCGCGATCCGCGCGACGAACTGAAGGTCGGGGTGCGGATGATGCGCGATTTCCTGGGCGGGTTGAAGGAGAAAGACGCGGAGCTGGCGATGAAGGTTGCGCCGCACTGTTTCGATTAACTGTTACAACTGGAGGAGAAGACTGATGAGTAATGAACGGAGAATGATGCTGCTCGGCGAGCGGGCCGAGTTGATAGATAAAGCGCGCGATATGAAATCGCAATTCGAGACGGCGGCGACCGCGCTGAATATCGTGACCATCTCCTCGCTCGCGGAGATCGACGCGAACCAGGTGAAGGTGAACGCGATGTCGATCGAGTCGATCAAGATTCGATACGACGCGGCGGTGAAGCGGATACGGGAGATCACGGACGAGGTGGACGGCCGGGACGCGCCGACGCCGATAATTTGAAGGCCGGGTATCGGGTGTCGGGTATCGGGTGTCGGGTAAAGACAAAAGAAATTTAGCCACGAAGTTACACGAAGGGGCACGAAGAAAGACGGAGATGGCGAAGAGAAAATACAAAAAGACAGACTTTAAGCAGGACATGGACGCGCTCCGAAAGGATATGGAGCATAAGGCCCTGCCGTTTCCGGACGACCCGGCAGAACAGAAGCGGCGGATCGAGCGGGCGAGGCATGACAGGATTTATTTTCTACAGACCTACCTGCCCCACTACTGCACCGAAGAGAGTCCGGAATATCACGAAGAGCTATTTGATTTATGCGATACGGATAAAGAGCCTGTGTCGGTGACGGGGCCGCGGGGCGGAGCGAAGAGCGTGATCGCGTCACTGGCGGAGCCGCTGCACAGAATACTTTTCAAACGTTCGCATTACATCATATTCATATCGGACACGAAGGAGCTGGCGGCGGAGCTTATAGAGTTCGTGCAGATCGAGCTGGAGGAGAACGAGCGAATCCGGCAGGACTTCGGGAACCTGCGGGGCCGGCGGAAGTGGCAGGCGGAGAGTTTCGTAACGAAGTCGGGCGGGCACCAGGTGCGGGTGCGTGCGCGGAGCCAGCATACGAGGGTTCGCGGGACGAGGTTCGGGCCGCACAGGCCCGATTATATTGTGCTGGACGACTTCGAGGACGACGACCAGCAGCATAGCCCGAAGATACTCGAGAGAAAATATCGGTTCATCTGCGACGTCGTTCTGAAGGCGCTGGACCCGACGGGCTGGACGCTGATATACGTGGGCACCCTGCTCTCTTCGAACTCGGTGTTGTCGCGATTCATGGACCCGAAGCGCTCGCCGGAGTGGGTACGGCGGAATTATCCCGCGATAGTGAAGGACCCGGAGACGGGCGAGGAGCGGTCGTTCTGGGAAGCGCGGTTCCCGATTAAAGAGTTACAGGCGGATCGGGCGCGCAACCTGCGGTCCTTTAATCAGGAGATGATGGGGATCGTCATCGACGAGGAGACGCAGAAGTTCCCTCGGAAGTGGTTCGAGCGGAACCGGATACCGCTGACACAGGAAGTGATCGACGGGATGAAGTTCGTGGTCGCATACGTCGACGCGAGCGCGAAGAGCGGGGAGGAGAACGATTACAAGGCGATCATCCCGCTCGGCTGGGACGGCGCGCGGTACGTGGTGCTCTATGCGTGGATCAGGCACACGAGCACGAAGCTGATGTTCGACGTGATGCATAACCTGATGCCGAGGTTCCGGATAAGGATTTACGGGATGGAGGAGATCGCCTTCCAGACTCTTTATAAAGACCTGAACATCCTGATCGGCGAGAAGAAGGGATTGCAGATTCCGCTAAAGATGAGAGACGAAAAGCTGGAAGCAAAGGTTGTCCGGATCGGATCGCTGGAGCCGATGGCGGATATAGGCCAGGTCGTGTTCTGCGAGGACGGCGAACTGGACGCGGGTGACATGGATGAGCTGGTAAACCAGTTCGTTTATTTTCCGAGCACGGCATACGAGGACGACGGGCCGGACGCAGTGGAGGGCGCGGTGTGGCTGGCGCAGCGGCTGGGCGCGGGGATCGCGGCGGGTCCGGGGGGGATCAGAACGAGCGGCAGGAAAAGAGTTACTCATTCGGGGATGAGGGCTTATGCCTGAGTCGAGAATATTGGGTCCAGACGGCAGGCCGATCGAGCGTAAAGCGGAATTGAAGCCTGAGTTCAAGGAGACCTCGAGCGCGAAGGCGGAGATCGATGTTTTCGCTAACTACGCGAAGCTGATCGGTGACAGCCGCGCGCGGCTGGAAGTGAGCGGGGTCGTCTACGAGGGGCAGGAGCTTTACGACAGGATAAGAGGCGACGGATATCTGTTCGGGCTGGTCCAGAAGCGGTCACTGAAAGTGAGGAAGCTGGACTGGCGGGTGACGGCGAACCCGGCGGCGCCGGCTGAGCAGGGAGAGCGTGACGCGGAGTTCATCCGTGACGCGCTGCGGCCGGCGCTGACGGACACCGTGCTGGAGGAATCACTGGAGGCGGTGCCGCGGGGGTTCGCGGTGGCGGAGACGATGTTTTTCAGGGGCATACTTCCGGGACATGAGGATCGTGGAGAGTCGGTGCTGATCGACAGGATTCTCGGCCGGGACCAGAAGCGGTTCATATTCGACGCGGACGGGAACCCGCGGCTGTATTCGGTGGGCAACCCGGAAGGCAAACCGCTGGACCCGATGAAGTTTTTCGTGCACCGGTTTCGCGCGTTGAAGGGCAACTGGATCGGAGACGGCGTACTGAACGAGGTGTTCTGGTTCTGGTGGCTGAAGAAGTGGTGCTACAAGTGGCAGGCGAAATTCAACGAGAAGTTCGGGGAGCCGACCGTTCAGGCGTCATACCCCGGCGGTTATTTGACGAAACAGCAGGACGACCTGCTGGAGGTGTTGAGGGATATTCAGAACGACACTGCGGTGATATTCCCGGAGGGCGTGACAGTGAGCCTGCTGGAGGCGCAGAGGAGCGGAACTATCGATTCTTACGAAAACTTCAGGAACGCTTGCAACCAGGAAATGATGATCGCTGTAACCGGCTCGACACTGACGACGGAAGCGGGCGAGCGCGGCGCGCGGTCGCTGGGCGAGGTGCACGAGCGTGGCGAGGACGACCTGATCGAGGCGGACGCGAAGAGCGAGGCGGCGGCGGTGAACGATACGCTGGTCCGGCCGCTGTGCCTTTACAACCTGATCGAGCCGGCGCCGGAGTTCGGGTTCGTCCTGGAGGAGGAGGAGGACCGTGACGCGAAGAGCGAGCGGCTCGAGCGGTACTGGAACATGGGCTTCGAGATACCGGTGCGTTATATCCGGGAGACGGAGAACATCCCGGAGCCGGAGGCGGGCGAGGAAATATTGAAGAAAGAAGACTTAGCCACGAAGGGGCACGAAGAGGAACGAAGAAATACAAAGGCAGACAGTGCGAGTTTCGCGGAGGAGTGGGACCTCAGCGAGGTCGATCTTAACCAGAGGGAGCGGTTCGGGTACGTGATCGACAGCCTGGCGCCCGGGCTGGCGGAGGCGCACGCTGAGACGCTGGGCGTTATCCGGTCGGCGCTGAAGGATGCCGGGTCGTTCGAGTCGGCGGAGAGCGCGCTCGAGGGACTGGAGGTATCGGATACGTTTGCGGGGTTCATAGAGGAGGCGCTGCTGAGGTCGGACATGATCGGGCGTGACGCGGCTATCGACGTGCTCGAGCGCCAGGGCTGGAGCCGTGACGAGGAGAAGGCGCCGGCGGCTGCGAGTTTCGCGGAGAAAGAATTAACCACGAAGGAACACGAAGAAAAACGAAGAAAAACAAAAAGCAAAACAGCGGAGTTCGCGGAGAGCGGGCTGGACTGGTTCGGTGAGCTGACGCCGGACGAGGCTTTGGATTGGTGGCGTGGCCGGGTGCCGCTGCCGGAGAGCGCGTTCGAGGCGGCCGCGGCGGCGGCGCGTGACGGGGCGTTCCGGGTGGCCGGGCTGGAGAGCGAGTTCCTGGTGGAGGCGCTGCACAAGAAGATCGCGGCGGCGATGGAGGAAGGCACCGCTTACGGCGAGTGGTTCTCGCAGGTGGACTCGGTGTTCGACACTATGGGCGTGACACGGCTGAAGCCGCACCACCTGGAGACGGTGCTCCGGAACAACATGATGGCCGCTTACAACAAAGGCCACGACGAACTGGACAACGACCCGGATATCGTGGATGGGTTTCCGGGGTTCTGCCTGACAGGTATCAGTGACGCGGACTCGAGGCCGGAGCACAAGAAGTTGATCGGGCTGTGCATCAGGCGGAGCCACCCGTTCGCGAAGTACCTGGGTCCATACGATCACCGGTGCCGCTGCGGGCGGTACGCGGTGACGGAGGAGTACGCGGCGGAGCATGGCGGGTGGCATGAGGGGCCGATCGGTTTCGTGCCGCCGTTCGGCATCCGGAGCGGGTAGCGCGTGAAATCGCGTGTGCCGCGCCGGAGGGCGAAGACGGCCAGACATACGACGGAGGCCCGGAAAATCCAAATCGAAACAATTCGAACGGGTTTTGTGGCAATCTGAGGGGCGGGATCGAGTGGAGAGTAGCGAGGATCGAGGTAAAACGTTACGACGCGGAGCATCGTAACGAGTAAGCCGCGAAGAAAGGAATAAAAAATGGGACTGGCGGGGAAGTGGCTGAGGATATTCCGGGCCGGCGATTACGGCGCGGATGGAAACTGGCCGGTGTCGAAGCTGGCGAAGGTGGTCGAGAATTACGATCCGGCATACCACGAGGCGCCGGCGACGGTGGGACACCCGGCGGACGACTCGCCCGCGTACGGCTGGTTCGACAAGCTGAGGATGACGGGGAACGAGCTGTTCGCGCGGGTGAGGAGCGCGACGGCGGAAATGGAGTCCGCGGTTGCGGACGGGAAGTTCAGGAAGGTATCCGCGTCGCTCTATCATGACCTGGGCGGGAGAGGCCCTTACCTGCGGCACGTAGGTTTTACGAACCTGCCGAAAGTGAAGGGCCTGGGGTCGGTATCGTTCGCGGGTGACGAAGCGAGCAGCTATACGGAGATCGAGCTCGGCGGGACCGCCGAGTTTGCGGAAGAAGAAAATATTAAGAAAGGAGGAATATCCATGACATTAGAGGAACTTCAAAAGCTGGTCGAAGAGCTGCAGAAACAGCTCGCCGCTCTGAAGACAGAGAAT
>CAZTKW010000084.1:0-9911 GCA_964614315.1 uncultured Pirellulales bacterium | reverse complement strand
AGGTATCCATGATATTGTTGCCGACGTTGGTTTTCATGTCGGAAAAAACTCTATTCATAAAACCCATCCTTCTATCAGTAATTTATATATTTCACTATCCTGATAATCCTTATACTTCTTGATAAAATATGCCCGATTCTCCCCGTAATCTTTCATGTGCTGGTCTTGCCCGTACTGTGTCTGCCCTACTAAATGATCTACAATAACGTTATAGTTCCTATATGACTTCTTCCCGTCTAAGTAGACCCGCATAATCATGTCAGTGTCATCCCAAGAGTTTTTGTAATTCTCATCCCAAGGGATGTACTTTCGGGGAAACATCGCTACGGCACACCAGATACCCTCGCTTATCCGGTCTTCCTTCAAATGTCCAAATTGAGTTGTTCCAAGTGTAGCGATTCCACAGTCGGGCCTGTTGAAGGTGTCTCTAAGGGCTTCAAGCCAGCCATTATCCATAAGTACATCGTTAGTAAGAAGCACGATATGAGAAGCACGAGACGCCTGAAACCCCCGATTGAGACTTCTTGTTGAATTACCCTTTTTTTTCTCCCAGATATAAACATCTGCATACTCCTGTAAATAATTTGTCTCGGTCTCCACGATAATTAATTCAAAGGGAACCTGCGTCTTTTGACGGGCTAATTCGATACACTTTGCCGTAAGACCAAGTTGTTTATCGTTTTTTATTAAGGTCGGTAAGACTACCGAGATGTCCACTATGCCACCGTGTTTATTGCGTCAATAATCTTTGTCACGATGGCGGGGGTATGTGCCGTAGAGAGAAACTGAAGGCCGTTTTTTCCTACACAGATTCTTTTTTCGTACAATCCTTTATAAACTTGCCCTTTCCATCCTTGGTCTTCAAGGGCATCTCTTTCTGCTCTGTTTTTAACGGGCTTATCGGTAAACAGCATCCGATTGAATGACCCAACCCCAACCATCGGGATTTTTGTTTCTTCCCTTAATCTTTTTCCCATAGAATCTAAATATTCATAAACGCTATGGGTCAACTGCTTAAGGACTTTATATCCCTGCGCGATACTTACAGGGTTTGCCGAAAAGGTTCCGCCTGTCGTCACCCCGCGAAGTACCACATCCATTATGTCTGTTTTTCCAGCTACAATACCCATAGGAAAACCGCCGCCGACAATTTTCCCATAAGTGACTATATCTACATCTATATCAAATAGCTCTTTTGCCCCGCCGCGAGCTACCCTGAACCCGGTAACAACTTCATCAAACCCGAATAATATGTTTTTCTCTTTCGTGACTTCACGCAGAGTCTTAAGAAACCCCCTGTTATCTTTAGGCAAACATCCCTGTATCGGGTCTATAAATACCATAGCTAAATCGGTCTTTTTAATAATATCAATCGCCGATTCATCGTAGGGAAGCCAGACAATCAGGTCTTTAATGGCTTGAGGTATCCCGGGACAAGTCAGCCATCCGTCCGCAGTTCCATGCCAGCTCCCCTCAAAAATCCCAATCTTGTCTTTACCCGTATACGCACGGGCAATCCTCCCTGCCCGCATAGTAGCTTCTGACCCTGTATTACAAAAAACAAACCTATTAAATTGGGTTCTTTCCCTTAAAATTTCAACATACTTGTCATGAAAAGTGGATTTAAGGCCGTAAAGCGTGCCTCCCGTCAAACAAATATTGCTTCGATGCCCTAATATATGCGTTCCATTGCCTAAAGAAGTATCTATGTACTGCCTTCCGTTAATATAGATATAAGCACCCTCGGCAAAATCCACAACTCTGTCGTCAAATGAGTTTAGAGTGTAAAGCATAATTATTTCCACCCCTGTACGTGCCATTTACATTACATATCCTGCAAGGAAAAAGGTTCCTATCGCCGTTCAAAACACTCCGCCTGACCTTCTTGTAAGACGAAGAAATCCATATCTCCCAAAAAGATTGCTGGTAAAGATTCCCCATTTTAAGTTTTCTTTGCCATTCGTGGCAACATGGGAACACGTCTCCGTTACAGTCCACCATGGCAAGGTAAAACGGATAATAACAAACACCTTTTTTTCCATCTTTATAAACGGCTCCCCCGCGGTTATTAAATAACCTGTCGAAATTCTCATATCGGTTGCGGAGTATTACATGGTCTTCATGCCCTTTGGACATTTCAAGAAAATAATCATACTTATCTTTCTCGTAAACACTAATCATTATCTTATTAATTCCCGCGGCAATTAAATCCTTGATTTTCTTGCGCGTAAGAAGGTCGCCGTTGGTGTTCATGTCTACATATGTAAAACTAAATTCCCTGATAACATCACAAATATCTTTGTATAACAGGCACTCCCCAAACCCGCTTAACATGACAAGCCCTTTGTACCCTATTTCTTTAAGTTCTTTCGCCAATTTTTTATAAAGAAAAGGGGTTACTTTTAAACTTGTATTCGGGGCTATCTCGTCATTCCCCCGTGGACAACAAAAACAATGCCTCGTGCATGAATCAATCAATGAAATTTCTATCTCCAAAGGAAGGGGGATTCCATCCTTAAAAACCTGCCCTGCTTCAAATATCTCGTCTATATGCTCAGTCTGGAAAAATTTAGCGGTATCAGTCGGCATTTCAATTCCTTTTCTTTAACACGGTTATGCTATCGGTTTTTCTTAACCCGTGGTCTATATGTGTTGTTTTGACTAAAGTGTACTTGTCCAATATGTCATCTTGGTTGATAAACTGCATCAACCCGTCATATCCGTGTATAATTTCGCAGCCGTATTTCTGGTTTTCAATAAATGCCTGCGGAATAATTAAATGTCCCCCAAAAGTAAGATGCTCTGCCGCTTTAAGTACGATTTTTTCAAAATCATGAAGAATGTACCAAAGAATATTATTAAGAACAATCGCGTCATACGTTTCTTTGGGAAATTTCTTCCTTATGTCCATAACCCGGAAATCTACATCCGGAAATAATTTTGATGCTCTTTCAACTGCAACCTTGCTAATATCTATGCCCAAAACATCATAAGTAACAAGTATCTTAATAAGCTGAGTGGCATGACCTAGCCCGCTCCCGACATCCAAAACATTCAAAGGGTTAATCTCTAATAAAGTATTTAATAATAAAAGCCTTCTCCCCTGATAGATATTATTGGCTATCTGCCCCCACGGGTCTGCTACATGAAGGTATAACCCATCAAAATCTCCGATGAACTTCAACCCTTCGGGTGTTTCCTTAAAAACATACTCCCCTGATTTGGCTATGTCTTTAACCATCGTCTGTAATGCTTGTCAGCCAAAAACTCATCATAAGATACTTTTCTCATGTGTTCATAGTGGCTGTTAGATGATACATTGGTGATTTTTGTTTTTATATCTTTTGGGAAATATCTGTTAAAATTTTCACAATCCCGTATATGCCCACTCTTTGATTCAGGCGGCGTCGCCCCGTACATACTTGCTTCCGGAGTATCAGAATATCCATCTGCCCCGAAAAGAACTAAATCCTCTACATCGTTCTCCTTGCACTGGTACAAAAACTCAAGCAATGAGTTCCCCCTGCTTTCCGCAGACTTCAACCAGTGTTTATGGGGGTATGGATTACAATGACAATGGGAACAGTAGTAGACAAGTATATCTAATGGTTCTTTCATCCATCGGCTTAAATAATTACAATTATTTATTCCCGCCCAAAAAACATCATAACGCTGGAATTCATCCCACCGACGCTCAAGTTCTTTAGCAGAAAGACCGTGGAGAACCAAAAAGACAGGCTTGTCTACTACAAAATCCCATTGAATCATTAGTTAGTTGCTCTTGCTATCTCGTAATAGGATGTCCCGTCCCAAACAAGGGTTAAGGTATCGTTCTGACCCATCCCGTAAATCGCACTGAGTTTCATATTCCCAGTATCGTGAATCGCCCATGATGTATTCGCCCCAATGTTAATAAGCGTAAAAGGGACACCAGAAATACATCCGGCAATCGTCACGCAAGATAACAATGAAGATGCCGCACCATACAGCTTGCCAATGGTTTTGCTGTTCATATTCGGTATCGTTGCGTTAGTGACAAGATTCTGCGCGCCCGAAAAAATGCTTTCGATTAAATCAGCATTTGTTGTTTCGTTTGCCTGAATCCTCTCATGTTCCGCGTACCCGATACCAGTGTCTATGGTCTTCCGTAATCCTAGATTTGTGGTTGATGTATAACCTGACATTGTTTATTCCTTTTTTAGATATTGTTTTAATTCTTCTGGCAATGGGTTTCGGACAGCTTCAAATATGCTATCCGGCAATTCTACCGGCTGTCCTTCTTCCCAACCCAGGTACTTCTCCCTGTGCCACGCCTCACCGTCAAATTCCGGTGCGTGTGCGTATGCCGTAACTTTCTTATGTATGTCTTTCGGGGCACACCATGATAAATGGTGCATTTCCCCTTTCCACAGTACATAAGGGCTGTCGATATTCCTTATATGCGTGAATCTTACAGTCGGCCTTGTCGCTATGATGGGTGTGTATGCAGGTATTGGCCTTAACCGATAATCAGTCGTTTTCCAATAAACTTCTGGTTGTACTGCTACTGCTGGTATTTCTAGGTTCTGCAAGAATAAAATCAGTTTCTTTAATTCATCCTGCGTCATCATCTCATCGCTGTCAAAAGTGAAAACCCAATCACAATCATTTAAAAGAGAATTGCCTAACGTTCTCTGGAAATTGTCTAAACTCCATGTACCTTTAATAATTTCCGCGCCTAAGCTATCAGCAATTTCTTCTGTCCTGTCCGGCGGAGAAGGTTCCCCGAAATAAGGCTTCTCAGAAATCAAGACTAAATGCCTGTCAACAAACGGGGCTAGGCATTTAAGCGTTCCCGCTATAACGCCTTCATCGTTATAAGCTAAGGTTACAGCGCCAAATCTCATGTCTTCACCCAAACAGTTGATTGCCCTACCCGTTTAAAATTCTTTCCAAATAATTCTTCTAGCGCTTTTTTCACTCCATTGTGTGCGTCACCGTGTAAATCATAATCGTGTCCGCAAAGAATACCGTTTGGTTTTAATTTTGGAGTCCATAATATAATGTCTTGTTTTACCGCTTCATAACTGTGATTGGCATCTATATATACAAGGTCTAAAACCCCATCCTTAAAAACTCTCGCCGCGTCTGCGGAATACATATACATCGGATAAATGTTATGCCACAGTTCCTTGCAGTTTTCCCTGAAAAGAGCAAATATATCTTTTTCCTTCGCTTCTTCTTCCTGATTTTTATTACCGCAACCATCCCATCTGTCTACACAATAAACTTGGCCTCTTGACGCTAACGCGTATGCAGAACGCCCAACCCAGCTACCCACTTCAACAATAAGGTTATTCTTGCCTTCTAATAAACTTAACAAAAAAGAAACATCTCTGAACTCAAATACATTATATTCGATCATAGAAAGTTATAATGCCCTTCGGGATTAGGATGTCTTAACTGATAAAGCACTTTGTTTATCTCGTTGTTCTTACACCCGAATTGACACTTAGAAAAATCTATTGTTCTAATAACTTCCTGCCTTTTAGCGCTAGCCCAAATCTCTTTAAATGAATTCTCATAAAGATTCCCCAGCGAATAACCCTGTATATCTCTCATGTGGGTACATAACCATACATCCCCGGTTGCCCCGATACACGGACAAAATGAATGGCCGTAACAAACTTTGTATTCCCTGTCAATATGGCTGGTCAAATCATTGAGCTTGTATAAATTAATGACTAATTTGTCATTCCATTCAAACTCTTTTTCCAATAATGGTTTGACTGACTGCTCCCACCACTCGGCCTCGATTTGGGGTTCAAGATAATTCCCCAGACAGGGCTTATACTGCCCGTAATCCACGCCAGTCTCTTTAACTAACCGGGAGAATGCAGGAATCTCATTAAAATTGCTAGGTGTAATAACGAAACCTATCCCGACCTGACATCTACCCTTTATCGCCACCATCTTCTTGACATTAGAGATAACCTTATCAAAATCATCTCTCTTGCGGATTCTCTGATAAGTTTCAGGTGTCCCCGCATCAATCGAGAACCTTACCCATTTATGGGTTCGGGCTATATGGCTCATTAACTTGTCATCAAGTAAAACCCCGTTAGTAAATAAGCCCTGCTCTAACCCCGTGGCGTGAGCTATGCCCGTTAAATACATATAATCTTTATGGATTAACGGTTCGCCCCCGCCTGTCCAATTAATCGCCTTAACGCCGCATTGAGATAACTCAATAATCGTTCTTTCTGCCACATCAGTTTTTAATATTGATTTATCCTTGATGTACCTGAACGTACAGAAATCACACGCTTGGTTACAGGCATTGGAAAGGTCAAACTCTACGAGGATAGGGTAAATATCCTCATCCTTTAACCACTTGTTAACCCGTTCCGTATGAAACAATAATTTAAGCTGTGGCGTAAACTGGCCTAAACGCATAAATATTCACGAAGCTCTTTAGACACGAAAAACATCACGTCTTTAGGTAGTTCTATTAAATTTTCAGGATGTATAAGTTTTTCTAAATGGTCTGGATGATACGTCCCATGGTTTACATACTCTTTCCGTGAACGTTCAATCTTAATTTCATCAAGATATTTCAGATGAATAAGACCGTACTCATCTTTAAAATCAGTTAATCCTGTTTTAAACCGCCCATCAAGCCTAGTATGTGTCTTGTCCAACCAATGGCATTTCGTTGAGTCATCATGCCAGAAAATCCTTAACTCCCTCCCTCCGACATCCCCGCAGGTTAAAAGACCGCCGTGTAAATGGAATATCGGGACTCTTATCCTGTCTGATTTAGGATATTCCCCAAGATTCATTAAAACCTGTTTTAACCCGAACCGTAAAAACGCGGAAGGGATTTCATCACAATCCAGCCGGATTACCCAATTATCTTTAGGGGTCTGATTTAAAAGAAACTCTCTCTGCGCGCCAAAATCCCAATCCCATTCCCTGTGGAATAACCTGATATTGTACTTCTCGGCATTTTCTTTCAGCCATTCCACCGACCCGTCAACAGACCCGCCGTCCACGATATATACTTCATCACACATATCCTTAAGCTGCGGGATAAGGTTCTTTAAATATAAAAGTTCATTAAGACAGATTATGTTAGCGCAAACCATAATGCCTCTTTCCACGGGCGAAGAAGATGAACCATGTTAGAAGATGTTTCTTTCATTTCTATTTCCCGCTTCATCAAAGTGAATTCTGCCTTTTTATGCCCTAATGCCTTGACGATTTCTTTTGCCCATTCTTCACGCGTCACTACACCGCTGTTACAGACATCCATCACACCGTAAATATTTTTCCATTCCTGGACAATAAACTCCGCCACATCTTTTGTATACGTAGGCGAGCCTGTCTCCTCATAAACAGGTATAGGTTCGTTCTTTTCAAGACACTTGCGGACAGTAGAAACAAACCGTTTATCATTCTTCTTGCCGAACAACCATGGAAGACGGACAATCCCGTTTTGGGTGCTTATATTAAATACCGCATCTTCTGCTATCTTCTTTGTCTGCCCGTAAATACAACTAGACCCTGAATATCTCGTAGAAACCTGGATTAATTTAATACCGAAAAAATAACAGCGTGCCGCTAAATTGACCGACCCTGCCACATGAACAAGATAAGCTATTTCAGGAAACCTTTCGCATAACGAAACATCTGTTATCCCCGCACAATTAATGACTACTTTGGGGTTATGTTTATGAATCATCTTATCTATCGCTTGGATGTCTGTAATATCTGCACCGCTGCGTATTACATCATCAGGAAAATCGCTCCCCATCATCCCTGACGCACCGATAAGTACAATTTTATCCATTGTCATAAACCACAAATAAAATGTCTTCGCAATCTATCTTTTCCGTCACTAAAAACCTTTTATTACCTATAAACTCTTTTAATTCCTGTAAAGTATATGTCCTAAGATGATGTAAATCCCTATTCCTTTCCCCAAAAGTCCCTTCTTTGTTAGGAGTGGTGATAATGACGTATCTTGCCATCTGGTTAGCTTTCTCAAGGAACGCTTTCGGATCTAAAACATGTTCAATAACCTCACACATCGAGATAGCATAATACTTTTTAGGCTCAAACTCTTCAAAAACCCCTTGATAAAATTTACACTTTAAATTATTATCCTGGGCATATTTATTAGCAAAATCCACGCAGTTAGGGTCTATCTCTATCCCGTCGCTTGGTATGTTATATTTCTTTGTAATAATATGGCATAACGCCCCGTCTGCCGAACCGATGTCAAATAAAGACTTGACCCCTAATTTCTTGCACATCTCCCCAATAACGATAAACCTATGTAACGGAATCGGCTCGCCATTAGCGAAATTAGGCGGGGAAAAGACTTCTGCGCCTTTATACTCTTTTTTATAATCCGCTAAATCCCTAAAAACAGTATGCCTAATAGGTTTAGTCAGTAATTCTTTCTCCCACTGCTTCGCTACGGTTTCCCAAGAGTTCTGCTTGATATAATCAAAATCAACGTTTTGTTCTTGCGGGTTTTTTAAAGCATTAATCAAAGCATCTTTGAAATCCTTATCTTCTACGGCATCTTTGTTTCTCTCTCCCAGAACAGCGAATTTGTTAGTAACTGGCACACACCCGCACGCTACAGCCTTGGTATAAGCAATACAGTTAATCTCCCCTGCAAAATCGCAGGGATAAGCAAAAATACCTGATTTAGCGTACTCATTAAGAAGCTGCTTATGCCCTACCCGCCCATGTTCTTTAATGCCTTCCTGGTTCATCAACTTGACCATTTCTTCTTTGAAGGCAGGGTCTCTTAACCCTTTATTGGCGTATAGGTCAAAAGTTTCCCAGCCATAGAAAATATCAAGCTGTGCGTCAGGGACTTCTTTTCTCACATCCCCCCAGATTTCAAGCAACTTATCAAGTCCCCGGTCATAACTTGAAGCATAAATCACTCTCTTGGGGTCGCGGATACCTTGTTTTATTCTCTTAAAATCGGCCTCATTTATCCCGTTGGTAGAAACAAATACCTTTGCTTCCGGGACACCTTCAGGCAAAAGGGATTTATGGTAGTCAGATAACACGATAATCCGGTCAAAATCCGCGTGCTTATTGCCCCCGACAAGCTGTTTCTGGGGCATATCATGCAACCAGACTATTTTTCTATCTGCTTTAACAGCAGCGCAAATATTGCAACGCCAAGAAACAATACAATTAAATGTATCTTTGGGATTAAACTCAAATGATGGTCGATAGGTTACTCCGTTGTAAGTCCCTGCCAAATCCCCGCAAGAATTGTAAACAGTAACTTCCCATCCCAATTTTGCAAGTTCACGCGATATATATATAACAGCTTCTTCACTTCCGCCGATTCCTTTCAGTACACTAGGGTCAGCCCAATTCTCAAAGACCGTCCCGCAATAAAAAACAATGGATTTGTCCGGCCAGATTTTAGGTTCTTCTATGTCATGCTTGACCGGATGGACTCTTTCATCCCGTAAAATCTGTTTGGGTAATGCCGCAGATAAAAACTTTAATTTAACAGGGTCTTTAGCCTTGGTATACTCCACTAACCATAAAAACTTTTCTAAATACTCGTTGCTTTCGTACCCATCCCTGAATACCGGCTCCATCTTTTTGATATATTCGTTAGACGGAGCTAATCGCTTGGCTTCTTGATAAAACTGAATTGCCTGTTTAAAATCTCCCTTGCCGAAAAACGCAAGTGCTATGTTTATCCTAGCCCTGTATCCGTATACAGTAGGGTCTAAGACGAACATCGTGTCAGGTTTTTTCCTGACATATCCGGGCATCAACCAATCTAACGCTTTCTGCCATTCCTGACGGTCAAGATAAACCGTCCCCATCTTTAAATAAGCATCAGGAAAAGTCGTGTTTAAAACCAACGCCTCATTACACGC
>CAZTKW010000083.1:0-9989 GCA_964614315.1 uncultured Pirellulales bacterium | reverse complement strand
CACAGCACTTCTGGCCTGCTCAATAGAAGTGGTTGAAAGGCGGCTGACAATAACCGAAGTATCGCCGATTTTTTCGGATGTTTCCAGCAGCTTCTTTGCTTCGGCCATCACGTCACTGCCGGTGAGCTTCGACGCTGATTTTAAGTCTTTTGTCAGCTTCTTATTGTCTTTAATCAGCCTAGTGACCCTGTCGAGCAACTCTTCGGCAGGGACCTTCAGAAGGTCCGAAAGCTCATCGACAATATTGCTGCGCTGTTCGAGATATGCGGCAAGAGCCTGTCCTGTAAGTGCTGTAATCCTGCGGACACCGGCTGAGATGCTTTCTTCCCTTATTATCTTAAAACCACCGATAGAGCCGAGTTTTTCTACGTGGGTTCCGCCGCAAAATTCCCTGCTAAATGCCCGGTCTAATTCCTTGTCGGTATCAGTTCCGATGGCTACTACGCGGACCTGGCTGCCGTACTTTTCACCGAATAACGCCATTGCACCGAGTTTCTCCGCTTCGTTTCTTGGCATTATCGTCCAGGTAACAGGCAAATCAGCTGCGATTTTTTCCCTGACCAGATTCTCGACATCTTCTATTTGTTCAGAGGTCAAAGCTTTTGGCCATGTAAAATCGAACCTCAGATAATCCGGGCAGACAAGGCTTCCCTGTTGAGCGGCGGATTTTCCACAGACCTGCTGCAGGGCCCACTGGAGGAGATGAGTGGCTGTGTGGTTTTTCTTTATAGAGTTCCTGTCTCTGCTTACCATTGCCTTTACATTATCCCCGATAGCAAGCGTTCCTTCTGCCAGGCGGCCCCGGTGAATAATACAGTTAGCTATCTTTACGGTATCTTCGATGATGAAACGGCCCTGGTCAGATTCTATGACGCCGCAATCACCTACCTGCCCGCCTGCCTCAGCATAGAAACAAGTCCGGTCAAGAACAACGCCGATTTCGGTGTCAATTTGGATATATCCCTTGTCTTTGAAACCATTGTTATCAATGAGGGCGATTATTTTACTATCGCATGAGTCAGTGTGGTATTTGTGCAGGTCTTCAGTTACCGGCAATACGATATCTGTCAAGGCTGCCATTAGGGAAGTATCCTTTTGTGCCGCCCTTGCGCGCTGGCGCTGCTGTTCCATGAGGCGGTCAAATTCAGCCTTGTCAACTTTGAGATTTCGTTCTTCGGCCATAAGCTGAGTCAAATCGACGGGGAAGCCGTAAGTGTCATAAAGGCCGAAAGCATCTTCGCCGCTGATGGTTTTATCGGTGGTTTTTGCCGCGCGTTTTGCAGCGGCGCTGAAGATCTCAATGCCCCTGTCAAGCGTTCTGCCGAAACTGACTTCTTCGGCCTCGATTACAGTCGAAACATAGTCAGCCCTTTGCTTTATTTCGACGAAAGCGTCGCCCATAAAGTCCACAACCACCGGCACGAGCTTGTGCAGGAAAGGCTCGTGCATACCCAGCTCTCTGCCGAACCTGCAGGCCCTGCGAAGTATCCGGCGAATGACATAGCCACGACCTTCGTTGGAGGGAGTTGCACCATCGGTTATTGAAAAAACGAGCGAACGAATGTGGTCGGCGATGACCCTGAATGCATTGTCGGTTTTGTTTTTTAAGCGAGAGGTGTATTTGTGGCCGGTGATTTCGCTGACAGAGTTGATTACAGGCATAAACAAATCTGTGTCGTAATTACTTTTTTTATTCTGGAGGACGGCGACGATTCTTTCCAGGCCTGCACCGGTATCGACATAATTGGCTGAAAGCGGGAGAAGCCGGCCGTTGGATTGACGGTTAAATTGTATGAAGACAAGGTTCCACAATTCGATGAATCTTGCGCAGCCACCGTTTACCCTGCATTTATGGTTGAGAACATTTTTCATATCACAACTATCAGGGCCGAGGTCAATATGTATTTCACTGCATGGGCCGCAGGGGCCGACTTCACCCATTTCCCAGAAATTATCTTTTTTGCCAAAAGCCAAAACTTTCTCAGGTGTTATTGGAGTGACTTTTGTCCACAGTTTTTGGGCTTCTTCGTCTTTGGGCAGGCCGTCAGCCTCATCGCCGGCAAAAAACGTCGCCCATAATCTGTCAGGTTCAATACCCCAAACATCCGTGAGGAGTTCCCAAGCCCACTGAATTGCTTCGGCTTTGAAATAATCATCAAACGACCAGTTACCCAACATTTCAAAAAAGGTGTGATGGTATGTGTCTTTGCCAACTTCTTCAAGATCGTTGTGTTTACCGCTTACGCGAAGGCATTTTTGGCTATTGGCGACCCTGGGGTACTCTGAGGGGGTCAATCCTAAAAAGATATCCTTGAACTGGTTCATTCCGGCATTTGCAAAAAGCAGGGTATCGTCGCCGATGGGTACGATGGGTGAGCTGGGGATAAATTTGTGGTTTTTGCTCTTAAAAAAATCTATAAAGTCGTCTCTAATCCGGTTTGCACTTCTCATTTTGTATCTCGTAAACTACAAATTCAATAGTTACTGTCCAAGGCCTTTTGCAGCGAGGATTTTATTTTTAAGCTCATCGCATAAATCCCTGTTTTCAACGAGGTATTTTTTTGCATTTTCTCTGCCCTGGCCGAGTCGAATGTCACCGTAGTTGAGCCAGGCACCGGCTTTTTCGACTATATCGCAATTGACGCCCAGGTCGAGCAGGTCACCTTCATAGCTGATACCGCTATCAAACATGATATCGAATTCGGTATCGCGGAAAGGCGGAGCGATTTTATTCTTTACCACCCTTGCTCTTATCCTGCTGCCGACGGCGCCGGTGTTATCTTTTATTGTCGCAATCCGCCTTATATCGAGTCGGATGGAACTGTAAAATTTGAGCGCTCTTCCGCCGGTAGTGGTTTCGGGGTTGCCGAACATTACGCCGATTTTCATACGGATCTGATTTATGAAAATAAGGGCGGTTCTGCTTTTGTTAATGACAGCGGCAAGCTTTCTCATTGCCTGGCTCATTAATCGCGCCTGCAGTCCCATGTGGCTATCGCCCATCTCTCCCTCAATTTCCGCTTTCGGGGTCAGTGCGGCAACTGAGTCAACAACTATGACATCGACGGAATTAGACCTTATGAGCATCTCGGTTATTTCAAGCGCCTGCTCGCCGGTGTCGGGCTGGCTTACCAGCAGGCTGCTGACATCAACACCCAGTCTCTTTGCCCATGTTGTATCGAGCGCGTGTTCTGCGTCGATGAAAGCGGCGACTCCGCCGGAACGCTGGGCGCTTGCGATTACGTGAAGGGCCAGTGTGGTTTTGCCTGAAGACTCCGGGCCGAAAAGTTCTGTAATCCTGCCCTGGGGTATTCCCGCTCCGCCAAGAGCCAAATCGAGCGACAAGGCACCTGTGGCAATGCCGGCGATTTTAGCATAACAGTGCTCATCCATTTGCATAATAGCGCCTTGGCCGTACTGCTTTTCAATTTGTGCAATTACCCGCTCCAGGGCGTTTTCTTTTCCAGTAGCCGAAGCCGGCTGGGCTTTTTTTGTTTTTGTCATCTTTGCTTTTCTCCAATCACATTCTTTTTTTTATTGCAATTTATAATTGCCTAACGGGGTATAAATGGGACCTGTCGGCGTTAATTGGCTCTGGTAAACCGAAACCGAGTCAGCTGATATAGTGCCGAGTTTAAGGTCCTTGTATTGTTCGCTAATTTTTGCCAGCTCAATGCCCGCCCCGGGTTTTCTTATTCTGCATAAAGTCAGATGCCCGGAAAAATCTCTTGTATCTTCAGGCCAGCCTGCCAGCGCCAACTGCTGTTCAAGCTCCTTTGCCAGCCGACGGAGGTCCTCACTGCCTTCACCGGTACCGACCCACATGACCTTGGGCCTTTTACCACCGAAGTATCCGAGTTGCTCTATATCCAGTTCGAAGCTTTTATGGCAGGCGGCAATGTCTTTGACGATATTGCAGAGTTCAGCAACTTTTTGGTCTTTGACCTCGCCTAAGAACTTCAATGTCAAATGCATAGCCTCTGGTCTTACCCATTTGGCATCGCTTTTTTTAATATCAGTTTTGTTCTGCAGCCGCTGCTGCAAGTTGCCTACTTCGGCTCTAATATTGTCATCAATATCTATTGCAATAAAACATCGCATTATTCGTATCTCTTGAGGCGTATCTATCCTTGCGGTTTAGAACTTTGTCAGCTTTGCTAACGCTTTAAATCTATTGTCGATATCACTTTTGTTTATCGAAATTAGCCCCTGCAGGGAGAAGTCGGAAATCGTAAAGGAAGAGACCACTGTGCCGTAAGCAATCGCAGTTTTAAGCGAAGCGAAATCGGTTTTTCTGCTCTTTGCCAGATATCCCATGAGCGCACCGGCAAAGCTATCACCTGCACCGGTGGGGTCTTTTACTTCTGCGGCGGGCCAGGCCGGCAAAATAAAAGTCTGACCTTCAGTGTCACACATCATTGAGCCGGATTCGCCTTTTTTGATAATCACCACGCGCGGGCCCATATCCAGAATTTTGTGGCCAGCTGTTACCAGGTTACGGTCAGCGGCCAAGGCTCTTGCTTCATCCTCGTTGATTATCAAACAATCAATTTTTTCAAGCAGCGCTTTTAATGGGTCTAGATGCCCTACAATCCAGCAATTCATCGTATCAGCGGCTACAAAAGTCGGAGCTTCAATTTGTTCAAGCAATTGGTGTTGAAGGGCCGGAGCGGTATTTGCAAGAAAGACAAACTTGCTGTCTTTGTATTGTTCAGGGACAGCGGGTGGGTCTTCGGCAAGGACGTTTAATTCGACATTTTCAGTTATGGCTTCGTTCATAGTATCGTGATATGAGCCTTTCCAGCGAAAAGTTTTGCTCAGACTTCTGCATTCGAGGCCGGCCAAATCGACATTCCTGCCTGCAAAAAGCTCAGCCAAATCAAACGGGCAATCCGAGCCGACAGCGCCGATAAGTCTTACCGAGGTAAAGAAGCTGGCGGCCATGCTAAAATACACAGCCGAGCCGCCGATACAATTTTCACTAACGCCGTAAGGCGTTGTGACGGTATCAATTCCTATTGAACCTGTTACTAATAATGGCATTTGATACCCCCTTTCCAATCGATTATTGAGGATTTATTATTCATTATTAAGATTATCCGAACTTTTTCAGCGTACTATCTATCCTTGCCAATGTATTTTGTTTGCCCAGCATATTTACCGAATCGAAAATCGACAGACTGATTGTGGTTCCGCAAATCGCCACTCGCAGGGGCTGAGCAATTTTTCCCAAACCGACCTGCCTCTGTTCGGCTAAACTGCGCAGCATGTTCTCAATCACCTCTTCCGTGAATTGCTCCATCGCCGTTAGTTTATCACGGACGATTTGCAGTACTGCCAGACCGTCATTTTTCAACAAAATCTTATTCACCGCCTTGTCATCATACTCTATTTGGTCGTTCGGCACAAAAAGAAACCTGCTTTTTCGCTCAATATCTGCTAAGGTTCGTGCTCCCAAGCAGACCTCTATGATTTTTGCAAGAAGCCCGTCATCGGCACCAACCGAAGGAGATTCCACAGCTTTTAAGTAATCCTTATAATGGTTAAGCAGCTTTTCAGGCGAGGTCATTCGGATGTGCTCGGTGTTAAATGCAAGGAGTTTACCGCGGTCGAAGAGGCTATTGGTCTTTGTCAGGCGTGAAAGGTCGAAACACTCAATTAACTCGTCAATCGACATAATTTCCCTGTCGCCGCCGGGATTCCATCCGAGCAAAGCGAGAAAGTTAACCATAGTTTCAGGCAGGTAGCCGCTGTTGAAGAAATCGACGACATTAATTTCCGGCAGATGCACGCCGAGATATTTTGCCATAGCGTCAATGCCGGGCATATCCGGAGTGGTTTTGCCTTTCAGGAAAGTATTCATTTCGTCTAAACTTATATTGCCTACGGCGGCGATTTTTTCAAGGCTGATATCCGGTTGGGCCTTTATCGCTTTTCTCAGGGCTTTTGGCTGTTCACGCTTGGAGAGCTTTCCGCCGGTTTCACTGACAGTAACGGACATATGGGCATATATCGGGCTGCGAAATCCTAAAGCATCCTGCAGGGCGAGATGGCCGGGCGTGTTCATAAGGTGTTCCTGGCCGCGAATGACGTGCGTTACCTCCATAAGTTCATCATCGACAACGCATGCAAAATGATAAGTCGGAAAACCATCGCTTTTTCGGATTATAAAATCGCCGATTTCAGCGGCTGCAAATTTCACCTGGCCGCGAACAACATCTTTTACAACAATCTCGTTTTGCGGCATAGCAAACCGCACAACCACCGACCTGCCCCCGGTCTGTGCTTTTTTTACGTCCTGGTCATCGGGAAAGTTAGCCGGCCGTGTGTAAATGAAACCTTTTTTTTGTGCTTCAGCCTGTTCCCGCATCGCCTGAAGTTCTTCGGTAGTCTCAAAGCAATAATATGCTTTTTTCTCATCAACCAATTGCTTTATGTATTTGTCGTAGATATCCTTTCGCTGCGATTGAAGATACGGCCCGTTCGGCCCATTGACCTCAGGGCCCTCGTCCCAGTCGATACCGAGCCATCTCAGGTCATTTATAACCTGCTGAGTTGCTGTGGGCGTGTTGCGTTTGATATCGGTGTCTTCGATTCGAAGTATGAATTTACCGCCGGCATTCTTTGCAAAAAGCCAGCTAAACAGGGCGGTTCTGGCTCCTCCTATGTGCAGATACCCTGTCGGCGACGGCGCAAAACGCGTTACAACCATTTATAAGCCTCATCAATTACTGAAAATACATCAAAACGACAAAAAGGTAAGTTATATCAGCAGGATTGTCAAGAACCAGGTAATTGAAACAATCACGTACTATATGAGAGAATTTTGAAATTTCCCGTAAAGCTTGTTTTTAGTTACCGACTTTGTCAATCCATCCGCCGCCGGCGACCCTGCTGCCCCACTGGTCCTCAATATAGAACACTGCCAGTTGGCCCGGCGTTATAGCTGATACCGGCTCATCAAACTTGACGACGGTACTATTGGCTTTTGGAGAAACCAGCGCCGAAACACCCGGCGAATTATAACGAATCTTTACTTTTGCGCGAAAAGCCGATACCGGCTCATCAGCCAGCCAATTCAAATTCGTCGCCGACAGTTTTCTATGCATAAGCTCTTCTTTTGGGCCGAGCATTACCGTATTGGTTTCGGCATCAAGTTTCACGACATAGTATGGTTTGCCCATCGCAACTCGAAGTCCCCTGCGCTGGCCGATAGTGAATCTGTGTACGCCGTTATGCTCGCCTAAAATCGTGCCGCTGCTGTCGACAATGTTTCCCCTTCGGGCAATCTGGGGACATCGTAGCTCAAGCACCGCCACATAGTCATCATTGGGTATGAAGCATATTTCCTGAGATTCCTGTTTTCTTTCAAGGCCTAAACCAAATTTTGCCGCTATCTCTCGTGTTTGTTTTTTAGAGTACTCTCCCATCGGCAAAATAATGTGCTCCAATATATCTCTGTTAATCATTGCCAGTGCGTATGACTGGTCTTTTGCTGTGTCGGCAGCCTGGTATAAACCTGTGTTTTTATTGTTTTTGGCAATTCTTGCGTAATGGCCGGTAGCTAACAGGTCGGCCCCTTTACCTTGTGCAAAATTGATAAGCGTACCGAATTTTACATACCTGTTGCAAAAAGCGCACGGATTCGGTGTCCGAGCTTTTTTGTATTCAGAGCAAAAATAATCAAGGATTCTTTCAAAATCTCCGCGAAGGTCCAGCACATGCAGTTTTATGTTTAGTTTTTCGGCAATTCTTTCCGCATCCGTCTTCGCTTGCTGCCCGTGGTCGCAGGTAATCATAAAGACGCCTGCACAGTTGTACCCGTCCTTAAGCAGCAATGCAGCGGCAGTGGAACTATCCACTCCCCCACTCATCGCAACAAAAACCTTTTTTTTCTCACCGGCCATCTTACCTTGTACACGAGGATAAAGCTTGAATTACGAAATCAATCCTGTGGATAAATAATTATACGGTCGTGGATGACGGTTACTAAATCATTTTTACCGTCACCTGTAACATCCGCGATTTGTAACTCTCGCGGCTCGACGCTGGCTTTGCTGCGTTTTTCACTGCGATAGCCCTTCTGCTCGAAAATCCTGAACCTCATAGCCGGTATCGGTTTGTTCTGTGAATCAAGCGCAAGTATTTCGATATGGTCTCGGCTATATTCGACCATAATAAAGTCCACCCTACCGTCGGAGTTGATATCGCCGGCGGTAATGTGGCCGTATAGGCCGTCTTTTATTTTTGTTTCGTAACTGAACTGATGCTCCAGATTCTGAACGACGTTGCTGATGTCCGGCGGTGTTATGAGCGCGAAATTTTCGCTGTCGAATAATAAGATACTTTTAGCCTTACTGCCTGTAAGCGAGGCATAAAGCATTTTCAGATGTTTCGCCGTTGCCCACCGGCCGACGTCCAATTCTTTTTCAAACCGATATGTTTTATCCTCGCCGGCTTTAAGTATCTGGAGTTGGCCCTTTTGTCCGTCCAGGAGCAAAATAGCAGGCCTGCCTCCGGCTTCAGCTTCGATATCAAAAGCGGCGACAGCCGATATCTTGTTCTCAGTGCTTTTGGCATTATACTGGTCGATGATACTCCAGCTTTCACCGTCCAGGAAAACCAGGCTCCTTGCGAAGTTTTTTTGTGCCAGCAGTAATTCGGTTCCTGTTTTTTCGGCCACATCAGAAACGAAAATTGATTGCAGATTCGCCTCTTTAATCAAGCTGGCCTGTGCCGTCGGCCGGTCAATTATTTCAAACTCCCTTTTCTTTATTTGACGGATGAGTATGGGAGATTCGTATTGGACGAATATCAAAACGTCCTTCAGACCGTCCTGGTCAACGTCGAGCACTTTTAATCCATCCGGATTAGAGGTAAGTTTCTTTAGTTCCAGAACGGCGGCGATTTCACCGGTCTTTTTTTTGCTCGAAAACCACGTTTTCTTTTCCGGTTTAGCTTTCATCTGCTCAGCTTCAGAGAGATTATAAATAACCCTTAAAGACCTGATGTCGTTAGCGTCCCTCGATATATAAACGCAGTCTATGTCCCCACTTTTGTCAACGTCGGCAAGTTCCATCGCCACCGGCTCACCGATTACTCTAACGGGTTTGGGAAATGACAGTCTCTCGTCTTTGAATTCGCTTAACCCAATTACTTTTTCTTTAACGCTCAATACCCCCAGTTCGGCCTTTTTGTCACCATCTATATCGGCTATGGACAAGCCTGCAATATCGGCAAAAGCAGGAAATCGAACCGGCTCAGCCAATCCGGTCCCTGCTTTTTGTTTATAGAAAACCAGTTCCGCAGAGCCGGGTTCGCTTATCGTAATGTCGGCTAAGCCGTCCCCGTCCAAATCACCGACAACCAAATCTCTCTTCGAACTTTCTTCGCCCGAGATAAGCGGGTAAAACAGGATAGGCCAGTCGGCTCCGCCGAGTGCTGCTTCTGGTTCGCGGGTAAACTTGTAACAGAGAAGCCGCCTACTGACGATATCAACGGTCAATATTTCATCTCCGATTATCCCGTCTATGTTATGAAGCTTCAATGCCCATGGCTTTTCGGTGAAAAATCTCACTTGCGGCCCTAATTGTCCTGTCTTAAGTCCAAACCGCAAGTGTATAGGCTTATCCCTGTCATTTGTTATAAGGACAAGGTCGTTGATATTGTCGCCATTCAGGTCGGCTACTCTGATACCGAGAGTTTGCGAAGTGGTGGGATATTTTACGGGTTCTGCCAGCGAGTGGTCTTTTTTTTGAAGGATGGTATAGATACCGTCCCGGCCGGCCAGAACCAAGTCGTCGGCGCCGTCATTATTGAGGTCAGCACATGCCAGGGCATTGGCTGTTACAAGACCATCGTCGATGTTGATTTTCTTTCTCGTTCGCCAGCTTAACGTCCTTGGTTTGTCTGTTCCTGTTTCACCTGCTTTCTGCAGTATTACGTACAGCCCCTTGGGGTCGCCGTAAAAGGCCAAATCAATCATACCA
>CAZTKW010000082.1:0-9993 GCA_964614315.1 uncultured Pirellulales bacterium | reverse complement strand
CGATGCCAGCCCCCTGCCGAGATGTTTTGGTTTTTCTTTTTTTTTGTTGGCCATATAAATGCTCCTTCATAACTTAACTTACAAGAAGTTGGCCCTCCTTTTCTGTTTTTACTTTGAACATTACTCTGGGCCTAAGAGATATGTCGGAATTTTTAACGAAAATTATGCAATTTTACCAGCAAAAAAATGTTTTTTGTCAAAAAATGTTTCACGTGAAACACTATCATAAGGAGCAAAAATCATAAATGCCAGAAAATCGTAAACTCACTACATCTCAAATATACTAACGCATATAAATAAAGCCTAAAGGTTCAAGCCAACTTTTCTGTCAATAAAAAATTCTTTCAGCAATCATGCCATCAACTTCACGTTGATATTTATGCAGATTGGAACATATTATCAGAGCATCTGAAAAATATGGTTATGTCGAGGAATCGAGCATTAAAGCAAAATGCTATAAAGAGTCTTCAGTTTTCTGATGCTGACTGGCAGGGCGAGACAATATTGGCTATATTTAGAAAAATGTTTCACGTGAAACAATGCAAAAGATTGTTTTTAGATAACGGCCCAAAGTTACAGCTGTTAATATATAACATCATATTTTCTTGCAGGTGAAAAAGTAGGATGAAAAGCCGACTTGCTGGAGGTCTTGAATTATATTTACGGATTGTCTGTAAACCGAAGACTAAGAGATAAAAGTTATGAGTATTAAATTTTATGTGTTATGTAACGCAGTAATAAGTTAGTTGGTTTTATATCAAACTCTATTTTTGCAAAGCTTAAATGCATATTTCTCTAACTTGTCAACAGGGAACAGTCTCCCCGGTACGCTCGGTGCAAGTCAGAACAAACCTAATAACGACAGGTCGGTTGGAAGTTTTTTAATTAGGCTTACACGTTCGATAAAGCCAGGAAGAATGATTTATTAATTCTGTTTTGCTTAGGACAGCACCGTTCGATTGACAACCGGCTTGTTTGCCTGTAATTTACGTTTAAATGCTAAAAACTTAATTTGTTAAGTGACTATTGAAACTTATAGCAAAGAGAGAGTTAAAATTATTTATCTTCTTAAGTCAGTAAAGGGGTGAGTAAGTTATGAAAACAGATGTTCGGCCTGTGGCTGCTAAGCTTTATTTTATTCCTGTAAAAATGAGACTTCCTTTGAAATTCGGATTTGAGACCTGCAAGGAAGCGGTGTGCGTGCGAGTGTGCATGACTGTAGAAAACGGCCAGGGCCAAAGAGCCGAAGGTTGGGGTGAAACACCGCTGGCTGTCACCTGGGTATGGCCGAGCAGCCTGGAATATCGACAAAGATGCGAAATCATGCAGCTATTTTCCAAGATGCTTGCTCAAGCATGGGCTGAGTTTGATGAGCTGGGCCACCCAATAGAAGTTGGAAGTGAATTTGTAAATTCGGTCCTGCCTGAAATATTGAAGGAACTCAATCTTTCAAGAGGTACGGAAACTGAGCCGATGCCCTGGCTGGCAGGTCTGGTTTGTTGTTCTGCATTTGATATAGCTTTGCACGATGCCTACGGCCAGCTGCTCCGAAGAGATGTTTACTCTACATACACTTCTGAATTTATGAATTCTGATTTGTCGAAGTTTATAATCCCTGCTGATGATACTGATATCAGCTTTAAAGGGAGATATCCCGCTGATTTTATAAATTATCCTGCAACCAAAACTTTGTGGGCGTGGCACCTTGTAGGAGGTAATGATTTACTGGATAAATCAGAGCTTACCGGCAGTGAGCCGGACGATGGCTTTCCTGTATTGCTGCCGGACTGGATTAAGCGAGACGGGCTAAAATGCCTGAAGGTCAAACTGCTTGGCAATGACCCAAAATGTGATTATAACCGGCTGGTCAAAATCGGCAAAATTGCTATTGATAATGGCGTTTCTTGGCTGACCAGCGACTTTAACTGCACTGTTTCGGAGCCCGCTTACGTAAATGAAATACTGGATAAGCTAATGGCCGACCACCCCCGGATTTACCAGATGATTCTTTACGTTGAGCAGCCTTTTCCTTATGACCTTGAAACGAATCGCATAGACGTTCACAGTGTATCAGCACGAAAACCCCTGTTTATGGATGAAAGTGCTCACAACTGGAAACTGGTCCGGCTCGGCCGCTCTCTCGGCTGGACGGGCGTTGCGCTAAAAACGTGCAAGACCCAAACCGGCGCTTTATTGACGCTTTGTTGGGCAAGGGCACACGGAATGACGTTGATGGTTCAGGATTTGACTAATCCGATGCTGGCTCAAATTCCCCACCTGCGTCTGGCCGCCCACGCCGGAACGATTATGGGAGTGGAAACCAATTCAATGCAATTTTATCCGGCCGCCTCGGAGCCGGAAGAAGCCGTTCACCCCGGACTTTATAAAAGACGGCAGGGGCGGGTAGACCTTTCCAGCTTAAGCGGCCCCGGTTTCGGCTATAGGATAAACGAAATCAAAAGAGAACTGCCCGAAGCTGCGGCTAGTTTTGGCAAGTAATTCTTCTTAGCCACAAAGGTATTGGCCGGCAAAGAGCTGGGCTGCGGAGTAAAGCAGAGGGCGGCAATTTTCCAGGGCATAATCAAGAGTAATGTCGTCGGTTCTGCAGCTAACCGCAGTTGTAATTCCGAGCTTTTGATATTCTTCCTGCGGTACGTTGACCCGTCCGGCAATTACGGCGATTTTAGTATTTGACCGCTGAGCCATTGCTGATATTCCGGAAACTACCTTGCCGTAAAGAGACTGTCTATCGAAAGAGCCTTCCCCGGTAATGACCCAGTCGGCCGACTGCAGCTCAGTATCAAGGTTATTATAGGACATTACCGTCTCTATACCGGATACGAGCCTGGCGTTCATAAAAGCTATTGCGCCGGCGGCAAGTCCGCCGGCAGCGCCTGCACCCGGAGGGTTTTTGATATCGCATCCAAACTGCTGATGAACTATATAAGCCAGATGCTCCAGCCCTTTTTCCAGTTGTTCGACCATCTGTGGTGTAGCGCCTTTTTGCGGGCCGTAAACTTTGGCTGCGCCCCGCTCACCGCAAAGAGGATTATCGACGTCGCAGAGGACGTCTACAGGAGGAAGTTTGATGTTTTCGGGCTTGACTATTTTTCCCATTTTTCCGAGGGCTATTCCACCAAGCGGGACAGGTTTGTTTTGTCTATCGAGGAACTTCCAGCCGAGGGCCATTGCTGCGCCAAGACCACCATCGACAGTTGCGCTGCCGCCGATAGCAAACAGGATTTTGCGAGGATTGTATTGCATGGCAGCTTTTATGAGTTGGCCTGTACCGTATGTGGTGGTTTTGAGCGGATTGGTCTGTTCTTTGGAAATAAGTTCCAGCCCACTGGCAGATGCCATTTCGACAAGGGCTGTTTTGTCAGTCTCAAACCAAGCAAAACCGGCTTCAACCTGCATATCAGGCAGAGGCCCCATTACTTTTTGCGGTATCCATTGACCGTCAGCGGCTTTAATCATCGCCATTGCTGTGCCTTCACCTCCGTCGGCCATCGGTTTTAGTACAAGTTCAGCATCGGCAACGGTTTGAGCAATAGCATCAGCGGTGATTTGGCAGGCCTCATGAGCCTTGAGAGTGCCTTTGAATGAATCCATTGCTATAACGATTTTCATAAGAATTGACTCCGGCTCACAGAACAATCAGGCTGATGACCCATAGTGCAATTGCAGCGGCCAGGCCTTCTACAAGCGTTCCAAGTGTCTGCAGTTTGTAGCCCTGTTTTACGTTCATATTAGACAGGCCGGTTACAACCCAGAAAAAGCTGTCATTGGCGTGGCTGACAACCATAGAACCCGCACCCACAGATACCACAACCAGTGCCCTGGCAGTAGCCGTATCCAGACCAAGGGCTTCAAGCAGCGGCGCAACAATGCCGGCGGTGGTGATAATAGCAACGGTTGAGGAGCCCTGAGCGGTTTTCAGGGCGGCTGCGATGATAAAGGGCAGCCAGATATTCAGGCCGGAAGCCCTGCCAAGATTCTCGGCTATTACATCGGAGATTTGAGAATTCTGCAGAACCTTCCCGAAGGCCCCGCCACAGCCGGTAATGATAATAATCCCGGCAGCCGCAATTACAGCCTCGCCAAGCCAGCCGGTGGTCGAAAGCATCTCGGTTGTGAGCTTTTTGGGCAGTAAAAAAGCAAGGAAAACACCAATGAGCAGGGCAACCACTGGTTGACCTATGAAACTGATAATTTTTGCTGCGTTCGCCTGGCCGAACGGATGGGCCGGTAACTCGCTGACCGACCTTAGCACAATAAGTATAATAGGCAGCAGGATTGGGATAACAGACTTTAAGGCAGAAGGGCCTTGCGATTCAAGGGTTTGCAAATTACAGTCAGTCGAATCGAAATCCGCGCTGATATTTATCCTGGCGGCATACTTTACAGCAAAGAGCCAGCCCACCCCCAAGGCGATAACACTCACCAGTGCACCCCAGAGTATTACCAGGCCAAGGTCTGCTTTCAGCAGTCCCGCCGCAGCAACAGGGCCGGGGGTCGGTGGAACCATTGTGTGTGTGGCATAAAGACCCAGAGCAAGAGCGACGGCGCTTGCAGCAAGTGAAATTTTCGCCTTGCGCGACAGTGCTTTGGCCAACGGTGAAAGAATAACAAAGCCGGAATCACAAAATACCGGGACGCTGACAATATATCCGACTATGCTCATAGCCAGTGGAACGTTCTTTTGGCCGACGAGCTTTAAGGTGCTTTTAGCGAGATTCAATGCGCCGCCGGACTTTTCGAGGAACGTGCCTATGACCGAACCTGCCAGTATTACGATACCAATGTATCCGATGGTGTCACCGAAACCTGTGTTTACAGACGCCACGACCTCGGCAAGCGACATTTTCCCGCAGAAGATACCATAGGTAAAAGCAGCGATAAGCAGGGCAAGAAAAGGATGGAGTTTCAATTTAGTTGTCGCTACAACAATAAAGATAACAGAGAGCAAAAGAAGTATTACCAGCCACATAGAATCTGTCCTCTTGTCGATACAGCTTTTATCCATTAACGGCCGAATAAAACCGTGCTGGACGGCTAAAAACCGCTACATCGGTACCCTATCTACCCCGTGCGGTGTTGAGTGTCAATGTTTTTCCTGCTAAAAAGCCGATAAAGCTAAATAAACAAACATTTATAAAAACCGACAGTAAATATTAAGTAATGATTGATAGCGAACCGAATAGGAAGTATAATACTGTTATTATAAAAGCTGATACTGATATCATATTTTTGAGAGGACTGCAATTATGAAGCTGCTTTGGGTTTTCAGGGCCATTTTTATTGTGATTGTTCTGTCTGTTCTTTTCGTCAATATAAGCACCACGGAGATGACGAGCGACAAGAACTCGGCAAGTTTCTGGACAGTGTCGTTGGCTGGTTTGGGGATGGCCATATTTGTTTTTGTACTGGAATTATTCACACCTAAGAAGAAGCTGGTCGCCCTGGCAGGAGTCTTTTTCGGCCTGCTGGTGGGGATGCTTATCAGTGGCGCACTTGCACCTGTGGTAGATATGATAGCTGATTCGTACAGAATTGACCTGCTTGAGGAAGCAGTTTATGCAATCAAATGGATGATGGGAATATGTATCTGTTATCTGGTTATCAGTATAGTGATGCGTACCAAAGACGATGTTCGTTTTGTGATTCCTTATGTCGAATTCGCCAAACATACCAAAGGCGCCAGACCCCTGGTTCTGGATACGTCCGCTATCATCGACGGACGTATAGCGGATTTGTACCGTAGTAAACTGTTCGACGCTCCACTGCTCGTTCCGCGTTTCGTTCTCAATGAACTGCAGTTGATAGCCGATTCCGCCGACAAGCTCAAACGCAACCGAGGCAGACGAGGACTTGATATCCTTAAAGAAATGCAGACGAACACAATGATTGATGTGGAGATAGACGAAACTCACATCCCAGAGACCGAAGAGGTCAAAGGCGTCGACCAAAAGTTAATTATTTTTACCAAGCACTTTGACGGACGACTGGCAACAACCGACTATAACCTCAGTAAGGTCGCACAGGTGCGCGAGGTCGACGTGTTGAACATCAACGATTTGGCCAATTCGCTCAAGGCGATTGCTCTGCCGGGTGAGGCGATGACGGTGAGAATCGTAAAACCCGGCGAAGAAGCTGAACAGGGCATCGGTTATCTGGACGATGGGACAATGGTTGTTGTCGAAGGCGCCCGCAATAAGATAGGCCGTGATTTAAATATCAGCATAACAAGTTCACTACAAACCTCGGCAGGTAAGATGATTTTCGGCAAGTTCGAAGGTTTTGCTCAGAAAACCAACAACGACAGAGAACGCCCATCGTACAGAAAGCCGGTCGAAACAAACGCAAGAGAAAACAAGTAATTGCGCAGGAGCAAGGGGCGATTATTTAGATTTTAAGAAGCATTTTGCAAACAGGATTAGTGCAAATACATACCCGAGTGCAAATACCGGCCAATAGAAATAAGATTTGAAATCAGCCTGTGCAATGTATCGCCCTGCAATACAGAAAGAAACGACCACCACAAGGGCCGATATTACAAAGCCAAACCACTCAAAGGGAACTGCTTTAATAGGGCGGGCACAACTGTCACGGTAAAGTATTATCCAGGCAAATATCAGCATTGTCACAGAGACAACTAACGGTGCCAGAACCGGGGATGCCCACGCAACCGGTATTAGAAAGAGAATGTCCCAATCCATAACCGAAGCCGGCCAGTCAAGAAGAACTTTCAGCCACACGTAGTAGAAAATGTCCCAGACGGCAAAGATAGTTAGGAAATATGCGAAACGTTGTCTTCGATTTTGTCCGAACAGCCAGGCACCGCTGAAAATCAAGACTAACGTTGCGGCTTCTCTGCCGACTTCTGTTAACAGCAGCCGTCCAAAGAGCTTCCCCATGCCGAAGTCTGTAAGTGGAAAAACAAACCCGTCAGGATAAAAGATTGCTCGAAGGTAAACCACCACGGCAGCTTCGATGTATCCAAAAGCAATCCCGAAGATAACTACAATACAAAATTTCCTTAACGTGCTGCCAATTTTTTCAGCTCCTTTAGCATGGCCGGGATGATTTTGTTCTCAGGTACGACCGATATTTTTCTGCCTTTGCGGTAGAGGTATGCCTTGTTCTTTCCCGCGCAAACCGCCAGGTCCGCATCGGCGGCCTCACCTGGACCGTTGACGATACAGCCCATAACGGCAATGCGCAACGGTTTATCAATCCCCGCAAGGTTTTTTTTGACCTTGCGGGCCAGCTTTATAACGTCAATCTGAGCGCGGGCACAAGTGGGGCAGACTATCAACTCCGGTGTCATACGACGGTATAAGCCGAGCGATATCAGAATCTGTTTTGCGATTTCTGTTTCAGTTACGGGATTGGCCGCAGTGCTTACGCGGATGGTATCGCCGATGCCTTCGGCTAACAGTGTGCCAAGAGTAACAGCCGATGGTATCTGGGCATCTTCGGGCAGTCCGGCGTGGGTCAGGCCAAGATGAATGGGATAATCGAAAGCTTCAGCGATACAACGGTTGATTTCGATGGTTCGGGTAGTATCGCTACTCTTGGCGCTGAGCACCAATTGGGTAAAATTACGGTTTTCGAAAAGCCTAACGTATCTTTTCATTTCCTTCAGCATAAGGGCTGTGCGCTTTTGGACTCGGACGTCATCGGCTTTAAGGTCTCTGATGCTCGCTTCGTTGACGCCGATACGGATGGCCGTTTTGTGCATCCTGGCTGAGTCTATTATTCGATGGATATCATCGCGGTTTTTAATATTGCCGGGATTCAGACGCACCTTGGCAGCTCCGGCTTCTATAGCTTCAATGGCACGGGCGGCACTGAAGTGGACATCGGCGATTAGGGGAACGGCGACTTTAGGAACAATTTTGGCAAAAGCGGCTGTGTCGGCGCGTGTGGGGACGGCGATTCTGACCAACTGGCAACCGGCAAGGACAAGTTGATTAATCTGCCGCACACAACGGGCGATATCGGTGGTGGGTACCTTGGTCATCGACTGGATGACAATAGGATCTGACGAACCAATTTTTACAGAGCCGACTTTGACAGTTATGGTTTTTCTTCTCTTGACCATATCAAAATTGTAACTTTTTTTACCATTCTTAGCAATTTAAATGCCGCCGGCAACACCCTTAAAACCTCTGCTGAATACTAAAATGGCCTGTCCCTTAACGGTGACCGTTTTTTGGGGGTCGTCTTTGATATGTTATCTTGAGGTAAAGGCCCTCACCGCAGCTGCATAAAATCAAAATACTCCGCCTGAATATTTTTGCGTTCAAAAGTAAGTCGGCAGTAATATTTTTCTACTTTTCCGTATTAATGCCAAGATTCTGCCGTATCTGTTCGTAGATAACTTGTGACCTGTGCTTGTTGCCGACTGTACCGACTTTAATGCTGAAGTTGGTAACCTCGCCTTCACCCGGTTTAATCCTTATTGTAATTGTCTTGTTATCCGCACCTTTGGCAACAATTCTGGCGTAGAAAAAGTCTTTGGCTTTTTCAGTGACCTCTATCTCCAGGTGGTTCAGAGCGTTCAGTGCCGCCTGATACACGGCATTCATGTCCCGGCCGGTAACAGCGTACAATTTGCCCGTCGAATAAACCCCTGCATCTGGACCGACAAGGGAAGGTCTACAACCGCTGATAGCCAACATCACACCGGCCAACAAAAAAATTGTCAGGATTCGTTTAGGTAACATTTGTTTTCTCTCCTAAAAAATGTAGCGATTTATGGTTTATCCCCATTTTTTAAAAGCCTTTTAATAGGCCCTCTGGCAAAAAAATCCTCTTACTTTTCCATATAGTTTATTTTACCTGTCAACAGCCAAAGCTGCAAGATTTTGCTGCTTTTTTTCTTACTTATCGGCTCAAGCACATTAGAACCCGGTTGTTTGAAACTGTTTATTCGGACAGGCTCTAAGTTTAAAGGCATTTCAAAAATTTCTTTTAGTCCGAAAAAATACTTATTCCGGTGTCGTTTTCTCTCTCTTCCCGCTTCGAGTGACATCTTGCCGAAAGCGCACTAACGATTTCTATAAAAATTGCCGAAATATAGTAATGGCAATTTGCTCGTAAGTCCTGCAGCAATGGTAAAAAATATCGAGGGCAAAGGCCTGAGTTGAAAAGATATAAAAAGGAGAAAAAATATGCCTGCGACAAAGGTATTACAAAAATCTATGACAATGCCCCAAATAAGAGAAAAGGCCAAAGGCCTCGGTATTACACCCGGAAAAGCAAAAAAAGTTGAGCTTATCCGCGCCATCCAGCAAGCAGAGGGAAACAACCCTTGTTTTGGCTGGTCAAACGGCCAATGTTCAAACATTGACTGCTGCTTTATTTGGGATTGCCTTAAGGTCAGGTAATAAATCCGGCTTTTTTAACACTGTCTATAATCAAGTCCCTATGGCGGGACCTGTCCGCACATCGACTAAATGTCCAGGCGCCTAACTGCGCCGTTCAATAGGGTAGCCGAACATCTCTTGATACGAGATATACTGCTTCTTTTAAAAGCGCCTGTAAAATCCCGTTCGGCTGAAAAGATAAAAAACGGCTGGGGTGGCGGAGGAACGAAAACACCCCAGCCTAATGCTAAAACCTGCTTTATTGATGCACGTTATATCGTTTCATACGAATGTTAGATGCCAATGTTCGTTAAAAGCCTTTTTCCCCCCCGCCCGTCGTTTCCTGTTGTTTTAGCAATCACTTTTACCCGTTTAGTACAGGCTCATAAAAATTGTTCATTTTTTAAGCTTCTTAAAGCCTACAATTGCTTGACTGGCAGGCAGAATAAGTATATAAGCAAGTAAAGTTAAATCGATTTGGCTGAGACTATATGCTAATTATTACTGCAATCGCCGAAACCGGGCAATCAGGTTTATATTGAAATTTGGAGGTATAAGGAAATGGCTTGGGATACTGTAAGAGAAAAAAAGGCCGAGGCTAAAAGGATGGTGAGTAAAG
>CAZTKW010000081.1:5338-10032 GCA_964614315.1 uncultured Pirellulales bacterium | reverse complement strand
GAACCTCGGCGAGGCAGCGTGGCACACCGGTTTCCCCCCCAGCCGGTTCCACCACCTCGCCTTTTTTTACTCCCATATTTTCATACTCAATTCACCTTTGGTTACGACCGGCTATACCGCCGATTTGCCTTTGATAACTGATATATGGTTGGTATTAGCAGACAGGGGGGTTTATTGTCCACGAATCTGTACAATTACCCTTCTGGTGCGTGGGCCGTCAAATTCACAGAAAAAAATGCCCTGCCAAGTACCGAGGCTTAAGGACTTGTTCTTGAGCAGGACCTGTTCACTGCAGCCGAGAAGAGAGCTTTTGCAATGTGCATCGGAATTTCCCTCACAATGCCGGTAACCAGCAATATGATGAGGCATCAATTGAGTTAAAGTAAGTAGTATATCGTGCGGAACATCGGGGTCGGCGTTTTCATTTATCGTGATGGCGGCTGTTGTATGAGGACAATAGACTATTACATCGCCGTTGGTTATTCCGGACTGCTCAACGGCGAGGCGGACCCGGCTTGTAATATCGACCATCTGGTTTCGGTCTTTTGTGCTTATTGTAAAATCCATATCAACGATTTTCATTTTTGAGTTCCTCACATTTGCTCAACAACTTTTATTCCCAAAAGCTCGCTCAGGCCGTGCCTGATGGTCCTTGCTGTCAAGTCGCAAAGGAGCAACCTTGTAGGTCTTTTATCCAATTCAGCCTGCAGTACAGGACAGTTGGTATAAAAGGCACTGAACTTTTGAGCCAGCTCGTAGAGATACGCAGTCAGGTAGTTTGGCCTGTAATCTGCAGCGGCGGCATCGATGGCTTCTCCGTAACGGTTCAGATATTTTGCGAGTTGGATTTCAGCCGGCTCGGTCAAACTTATTTCTTTCAGGGTGGACAGTTCAGTTTCGATATCCACGTCTTTGGTTTGCGCCTTTCGTTCGATTGATTTTATGCGGGCATAGGCATACTGCATATACGGGGCGGTGTTGCCATCCATCGCCAGCATCTTGTCAAAGCTGAAGATGTAATCGCTGGTTCGATTATTGGAGTAGTCGGCGTATTTGACGGCGCCGATACCAACGGCATTTGCGATTTCACCCTTTATATCGTCGTCAAGGTCAGGATTTTTCTCTTTAACGACAGCCTTTGCACGTTCCACGGCCTCATTTAGCAGTTCTTTTAGCTTTACATTTTCACCGGAGCGTGTCTTGAGTGGTTGGCCGTTCTCAGAAAGTACACTGCCGAACATAACGTGAGTAAGTTCAACGTTTTCCGTCACCCAGCCGGCCATTCGACCGACTGCAAAGAGCATTTCAAAGTGCAGTTTTTGGCGGGCGTCGGTAACGTAAACGATTTTGTCGGCTTTTAGCTGGTCAACCCGATAGCGCAGTGCCGCCAAATCCGTTGTCGCATAAAGATACGCCCCATCAGACTTTTGGATAATAAACGGCAGGGGCTGACCTTCCTTGTTCTTAAAGCCTTCCGGAAAAACACAAATTGCACCGTCAGATTCTTTAGCCAGCTTCGCTTTCCTCAAATCGGCTACAACATTCGGTAAATCATCATTATAAGCACTTTCACCGCGAACATCATTTTTGGTGAGAGTTATTCCCAAAGTGTCATATAACTTCTGACAGTATGAAATTGACTGTTTACGTATAACCTGCCAATTAAATAAGACATGCTTTTCTCCAGATTGAAGCTTGACGACGTATTCTCGTGACCGACCAGCAAACTCGGTATCCGTATCAAAAAGCTTCTTGGCCTTTTTGTAAAACTTCTCCATATCTGGAATTTCCAAGTAACTCGCTCCTGTTTTGCCCAACCTCATATCGTCCAAGTAATATGTAAGCATACCGAATTGTGTGCCCCAGTCACCTATGTGGTTTTGTCTGATGACTTTGTGTCCGAGGAATTCAAACGTTCGGCAGATGCAGTCTCCTATGATGGTGCTTCGCAGATGGCCGACGTGCATTTGTTTGGCGATATTGGGGCAGGAAAAGTCAACGACAACGGTCTTAGGTTGAGTGGTTTTTTCTATTGCGAGATTGGCGGGGTCTGCATTGATTTTGAGGAGGCTTTCGGCGATAAAGTCATTTTTCAGGCGCAGGTTGATAAAACCCGGCCCGGCAATATCCGGCGGGAGGCAAATGTCGCTGACATCCAGATTGTTTACCACATCTTCTGCGAGTTTGCGGGGGTTGGCTTTCACTTTCTTTGCTAATGCCATTACGCCGTTTGCCTGATAATCTCCGAATTTGGAGTCGGTGGAGGGTTTTACTATGGCTGCGCAGTCCTGATGTGCCGTAACGGCAGCCATTGCAGCAGTGATTCTGTCTTCAAGTATGTTGATAACAGATTTCATTCGATACCCAGTTTTTTGGCGTCACCCCAGAGCAGTTCCAAATCATAATATTCTCGATACTGCCTGTCAAAGATATGGATTACGACGTCGACAAAGTCGAGCAAAATCCATCGGCCCTGTTGATAGCCAGCCCGGCCGAACCGCTGCAGATGCTGGTTTCTTGCCTGTTCGCAAATTTCATCGGCGACTGCACGCATTTGCCTGTTACTGGTGCCGGTTGCGATTACAAAATAATCGGTGGCCGGAGAAATACCCCTCAGATCCAGAACAATAATATCAGTACAGTGCCTTTCAGCAGCTACTTTGGCTGCCTCCAGTGCGAATGCCTTTGCCGATTTGTTTGCCTTCTTTGTCATTATTCCTTTCAAAAAAAACGGGATGGCCGATTCGACCACCCCGATAGATTACATATATTAGTTGGTTACGTCAACCAGTTACCACTCAATTGCCGATGCCGAGCCAGCCACCAATAACCGGACCGAACTTGACTATGACGCCTGAGAAGACCACGCTGACCATCGTCATTAATTTGATTAGAATATTCAGGCTTGGCCCGGAAGTATCTTTGAATGGGTCACCAACGGTATCGCCGACGACTCCAGCCTTATGGGCGGGTGAACCTTTTCCGCCGTGGGCACCTTTTTCGATATATTTTTTGGCATTGTCCCAGGCTCCGCCGGCATTGTTAAGTGTAATGGCCAGCACAAATCCGCAGGTCAGGCCACCAACCAGCAGTCCCATTACTCCTGCAACACCTAAAAGCAGGCCCGTCGCTACAGGTATAATAATAGCCAGCGCCGAGGGCAGAATCATTTCTCTTTGCGCACCGGCGGTGGAGATTGAAACGCATTCGGCATAATCCGGCTGGCCTGTTCCTTCCATTATTCCGGGTATTTCCTTGAACTGCCGCCGTACCTCGTTGACCATAGCACCGGCGGCCCTGCCAACGGCTTTCATGGTCATTGCACTGAAGACGAATGCCATCATTGCTCCCATGAAAATTCCGCCGATGAGCTTGGGGTTCATTATGGTAAGGTCGTAAGCGGCGATGAAGTCTGCAATCGCAGCGGTTTTAGCACTGATAGTTCCATCTTTGCCATCCGCTGAGAACAATATCTTTCCAACCTGATAAACGCCATCGGCACTTTCGCTCGCGTATCTGACTATCCAGATACGCACTTCTTCAATGAAGGCCGCCAGAAGGGCCATAGCGGTAAGAGCTGCCGAACCAATTGCAAAACCTTTGCCTGTAGCTGCAGTGGTATTTCCAAGGGCATCGAGTGCGTCGGTTCTTTTTCTGACTTCTTCACCGAGACCGCTCATTTCCGCATTTCCGCCGGCGTTATCTGCGATTGGCCCATAGGCATCGGTAGCCAAGGTAATACCTAATGTGGCCAGCATTCCAACAGCGGCAAAGCCGATGCCGTACAGCCCCATTGCCATATTTGAAAATCCTCCGGCAAAACCATACGCACAAAGTATGCCAATAACTATAGTAACTACCGGCAGACCCGATGAGTACATACCAGTTGCAAAACCATCGATAATTGTAGTTGCCGCGCCCATATTTGTCTGCTCGGCAATGCCTCTTGTCGGGGCATATTCGTCGGAAGTGTAGTATTCTGTGAGCTGGCCGATTATAACGCCGGCAACGAGGCCGGAAACAACCGAACCAAAAATTCCCCAGCTAATCCAGCCGGTCAGGGCCATAGCAGCAATTGCGAAGAGAATGAATACCGAACTGCCGAGCGTCCCAATCAAAAGTGCCCGCAACAAATTCTTCTGGGTCGCGTCCTCTTTGCACCTTACCATGAACATACCGGCAATCGAAAGGACAATGCCGATTCCCGCAACTACCATCGGTGCCAAAACCATTTTAAGAACATCGGCACCCGACGACATCGCCAAAGCCGCCCCCAAGGCCATCGTCGCCAGGATTGAGCCACAGTAGCTCTCGTAGAGGTCGGCGCCCATACCAGCGACATCACCGACGTTATCACCTACGTTGTCGGCAATTGTTGCGGGGTTACGCGGGTCATCTTCGGGTATGCCGGCTTCGACTTTGCCGACCAAATCTGCTCCGACATCGGCGGCTTTGGTATAAATTCCACCGCCAACACGTGCAAACAGGGCCTGTGTTGAAGCACCCATACCGAAGGTTATCATAGTTGTTGTAATTTCGCTGAGTTTATGACTTGCGTCCATTCCGGCCGGGACAAGGTGCAGGCCCAGGAATTTGAGGCCGTTAGCCATATTTGCCGCGGTATAAACAATCTTATCCAGGACCAGATACCACATTGAGATATCAAACAGGCCGAATCCGACTACGACCAGGCC
>CAZTKW010000081.1:0-5328 GCA_964614315.1 uncultured Pirellulales bacterium | reverse complement strand
GCACCGGACCTGAAAGCGACCTGCAGGCCGCGATTGAGGCTTTGGCTTGCTCCCTGGGCAGTGCGGGCGGAGGCATTGGTAGCAGTTTTCATTCCTAAAAAGCCGCAAAGCCCGCTGAAAAATCCGCCGGTCAAAAACGCCACAGGGACAAAGGGGTTCTGCACCTTGAAATATGCCAGGACCATGAAGATAATCAGCAGTATCAAAAACGCAATTGAAACGACGCCGTACTGCCTGAACAAATATGCATAAGCACCTTCGCGAACGTGGCGGGCAATCTCAATCATCTTGTCGGTACCTTCAGGCGCAGACATCATCTTTTTATAGAAGTAAACCGCAAAGACCAGGGCAAGCAATGAGCTTATAGGCGCTATCCACCAGACTAATGGGATGCTATCAGCGGCGGCTTCGGCACCCTCGGCAGCCATTGCAGTTGCTGTAAAGGCAAATACGGGTGAGAAAAACGCGATTGGGTTCTTAAAAATTTTCACTTTTCAACTCCTTTAGAATTTAACAACCGTCCTCTATAATAAACAACAAACATAAATTGTTTCGCAGTTTAATCAAATGGAGATAGTTTTCAAGTGTTTTGTGTGGAAAAAACGAAATTCCATTGACTCCCTGCATAAATTACATATCGGCTATGTGTGATAATCGGCGTTAATTGTTACATATTCTGCGCTGAGGTCGCAGCCGTAACAGAAATCGCTCGCTTTTGCTGTGCCCAAATCAACTGTTATTGTGTGGTTGGTTTGCGAGACGATGCCGGCGGCTTTTTTCGGGTCAAATTTCACAGGAGAGCCGTTTTTAAAAACGGTTATATTGTCTAATTTGCAGGACAGCTTATTTGGATTCAATTTTACACCGCATGATCCGACGGCACAGATAATTCTGCCCCAATTGGGGTCTCCGCCGTTTATAGCGCATTTGACCAAGGGATAGTCGGCTATCGCCCTTGCAGCCTTTGCCGCATCTGCTTTTGTAGTTGCACCCGTGACGACAACCTTGAACATCCGGGTTGCGCCTTCGGCGTCCAGTGCCATTTGTCTTACCAAGTCATCGCATAAATCAGCCGATGCGGCAGCAAATCTTTTATATCGCGGACACCGGCTGGCAATCGGGCGATTTCCCACCAGGCCGGATGCCAGTATTATCGCTGTATCGTTAGTGCTTTGGCAGCCGTCAACAGTCAATTTATTCAATGAATTGCCGACGGCATTTTTCAAAGCACCGGCCAGCAGTGGCTTGCTTACAGCGACATCAGTCGTAATAAAGCAAAGCGTCGTTGCCATATTCGGGGCAATCATACCCGCCCCTTTGATAGTGCCTGCTATGGTAACTTTTTTACCGGATATTTCGATTCGGCGGACAGCCTGTTTTGGCCTGGTGTCGGTTGTCATTATCGCTTTTGCAAAATCCAAACCTGCCTGCGGAGAAGCTGAAAGCGAATCCGCTGCTTTTATAATGCCTTTTGTGATTTTTCCGATTGGCAATTGTTCTCCGATGATGCCGGTCGAAGCTATAAGCACATTATGCGGGTCGATTTCAATCTGCTTTGCGGTTTCAGTGCACATTTTAATTGCATTTTTGATTCCTGCCTGGCCGGTACAGGCATTGGCATTGCCGGAATTGACTACCAGCGCCGCTATGTCTGAGCTTTTTACATGATTTTTACTGACGGTTACCGCTGCTGATACGATTTTATTTGTCGTAAAGACTGCTGCCGCCTTTGCGCCTGGTGGGCAGACAATTAGTCCTAAATCATATTTGCCTGATTTTTTAACGCCGCAGGCCAGACCCGCCGCCAAAAAGCCACGCGGCGCGGTAATAGTATTATTTGCCATAATGTCCTCGCTAAACCGCAATTAAAGGCAGAATTCAGATAAGTGGAGATAGCCAGCCATTTTCCTTATTCTGATTGCTTCGGTAAACTCCGAATTTCGGTGCACTTGCTTGTTTTGGTTTACTGTCTCAGCAGACCATTGAAACTTTCCAATATCCCTTCGTGCTCGGGAATTCTGCTGAACTCCAGGAGCCATCTTTCGATGTATTTAAGGTCAACCGAATTCTTGTTTTTAATTAACATATTTGTTACATCTTCGATATCGACGGCTCTTGCTGCCAACATCTTATGAATAATAACATCCTCACAGGATGCAAATTTAACCGGATAATCATTCATTGGGATTTCTTTTGCCCTATTGATAGCCTGTGTTTCATATGGGGTAAATGAAAAAATGAAATCCACACGTATCCTTGATTTTGACTGTTCTGCAGGAAGTACATTGGTGTCTCTGGCAAAGTCTTCCGGATTTTCAGGCAGAATTTTTAATCCAGCTTTTCTGCATACGCCTTCTATTAACGCCAACTTATCCGTATCTACCCCGAGGGTTATATCGATATCCCGTGTCAAGCGGACACTGCCGTATAACAAAACAGCCTGCCCTCCGATAATCATATAAGGGACTTTATCTTTGTCTAAACACTGAGCTATGTTTTTTATTAATTCTTCTATCACGAAGTTAATCCGTTTAACGCTTTGGCAATCCTCAAATCAATTTCCAATCCCTCTAAAATATTGTTTGAATTGATAACTCCTAAAGATACAGCTTCTTTGTGCAGTGCCTCGTATATGGACAAAGCTTTTTTATGAGAGATATTCTCCTGCTCAATTAATTTTCGATGAAACTCATTCAACCTGGATTTGTTTCTTATCATATAACTTATTATAACCCCAAACAGCTCTCTGAGCCAATCGTTTTTTGTGCAGGAGAATAAACAGAGACGGCAAGATTTATCCACTTTTTTAAAGAATTCCCGTGTTTTTCGAACGCGAGTCTTTTATAGATTTCGTCGCATTGTCGAGTTTACCAGCAACAGCCATATCTCTAAAGTCCACCATGGGGTCGTAGAATTTGGTTTTCAAATTGACCGTGTTGACCATAATACCGGCCCGGTTTGAGCGAAGTTGCCTGACAATTTTGCCGTCCGGCTGAAGAAAATATGACGGATACGGGGAATAATAGCCGCTGGAATTGGTGCAACTCGCCCAAAAGGCATTTGTAGCCGCCCTGCACTGCATCGTCTGTCGCATAATGTAAGTATGTACGCTTGGGGGTTTTTGCCGGGCGTTGTAAAACGATTGCAGAATACACTTCACGCCCTGTTTATACAACTGCCGATAGATTTCCGGAAACCGCAAATCAAAGCATATCAAAAGTGAACATTTCACACCGTTGATTGTAAAATTCACAAATCTGCTGCCCGGCGTTAATCGCCTCAAGTCGCCCGTGGTGCAGAACCTTTTATCGTAACGGTCAACAATTTTGCCCTTAGGGCTAATCAAATACAGGCTGTTGTGCGGCTTGTTCGGCTCGGTCAGTCTGTGAGTACTGCCCAATACTACCCAAAGACCAAGCTTTTTGGCAAGGGCCATAACCTTCTCGGTTTCGGCTCTGAGCAGTTGCCAATCGTATCCGTCAAAAGACGGAAAGTCTGTACCCACATAACCGCTGAGAGCACATTCGGGAAAATGCACAATGTCGGCCCTGACCTTTTTTGCCTTGTGCAGTAACTTGTGGATTTGTAAAGCGTTTCGCTTAATAGAACTGCTCACCGCAAACTGACACGTAGCTATTTTTAATATCCCGGCTGGCATCGGCGCTCCTATAACAGTCCCAAAGTTTCTTCCATGCCGAAAATGATGTTCATATTCTGGATTGCCTGGCCGGATGCACCTTTTATCAGATTATCAATCGCCGATAAGATTATGATTTTGCCTTTGGCGCAGGTGGGGAAGATATGGCAATAGTTTGTACCAGTTACGTCTTTAACGGCTGGGGCACTATTGCAGACCTGCACAAAAGGTTCATCGGCGTAAAAGTCGTTGTAAAGAGTTAAAAGCTTCTCAGCGTCGATATTGGCTTTCGGGTGGCAATACACTGTCGAAGCAATCCCCCTGTCGAAAGGCCCAACGTGGGGCTGAAAGAGGATTTTGACATCACAGCCGGCGATATGGGCGGCGATTTGTTCCATTTCCGGCATATGACGGTGTGAGCCGATACCATAGGCGAAAAGATTCTCATTCATATTTGGAAAATGGAATTTAGCCGATGGATTTTTGCCGGCTCCCGACGCACCGGTTACTGCATTGTCGATAATCGAGTCTGTCTCAATAAGGTCATTTTTAAGCAGCGGCGCCAGGGCCAGCAGCGCACCGGTAGGATAACAGCCGGGATTAGCGATTAGGCTTTTACCTTTTATTTGTTCGCGGAACAACTCCGGCAGACCATATACCGCCTTTTCGAGGTTAGCTGAATCGGTATGTTTTACTTCGTAGAACTTTTCGTAAACTTTCGTATCTTTAATTCTATAATCGGCACTGAAATCGACGACTTTCAGCCCAGCATCGAGCAGTTTAGGTACAAATCCCATAGAGACTTTGTGCGGCAGACAGCAAAGGGCGACATCTGCAAAACCCGTGAGCTTATCAAAATCGAGCGGCTCAATCTGTAAATCGCACCGTCCTTTGAATCGCCCAAAAACCTGTCCCACGGCCTCGCATTCTTCCGGCAATGCCGTTAAATAAGTCAGTTGCGCTTGACTATGGCGCAGTATAATCTCAATCGCCTCGGCACCGGTATATCCGCTTGCCCCGATTATTGCAACTTTGACCATATTTAACCCTTTCAGCGTTCAATATAAAAAAAGCCGCTAAGAATACTTCTCGGCGGCCATTGTAATAGTCCAAAACCAAATTTGCAAATCAACGTTTCGAGAACTGGAATCTTTTCCTTGCACCTTTCTGGCCGGGTTTCTTTCTTTCGACCATTCTGCTGTCACGGGTAAGATAGCCACCATCCCGTAGAACGTGTATATAGTTTTCATCGTAGTTTTTCAAAGCTCTTGCGATTCCAAGCATCGTTGCGCCGGCCTGTCCTGTGGTTCCACCGCCTTTAACGTTCACAAAGACATCAAACGATTTTACCCCCTCGACCGCCATCAATGGCGACATAATTGCTTTTGTGTCCTGTTGTCTTTTGAAGTAATCATTAAGCTCTTTTTTGTTGACGAGGAGTTTGCCGGTACCGGGTTTTATTCTGACACGCGCCACGGAGCTTTTTCTTCTACCAGTGCCCCAGTGGTAACCTCCCTTGTCAGAGAGCTGTTTCTTAGCCGGTTTCGGGGATACCTGCTTTGCCTGCTGCTGTGCCGGGGCTACTACAGATCCAATATCGAGGTTCTCACCGGGAGTATCAGTTTTGGTCTCTGCCATGATTTATTTTCTTTCTCAAAATAATTGTATCTTCTCTGGTTTTTGGGCCTGAT
>CAZTKW010000080.1:8421-10071 GCA_964614315.1 uncultured Pirellulales bacterium | reverse complement strand
TTCCTCCCGTACAACGACGTCCCCGAAGGATTCAAGGATAATATCGGAGAACTTTCTTCACCCGTTATTGACCCGGACGGCAAAACCATTAAGACCATCGCACAATGGACAAAGCAAAGAGAAACAATAAAAGCAAAGTGGGCGAAACTTTTGGGCGCTCCTTCCATATTACCACCTGAACTTAACGTCAAACTTATAAAAACTTACCGGGAAGAATTTTACACCGGAAAGATTATGTACCTTCAGACCGAACCGGATTACTGGGTGAAAATCTTTTTAATGATACCCCGTGAACCCATAAGAAAGCCCACACCCGTCGTGATTGTGCCATATTACGATGTGGATGTGCCGGCAGGCAAAAATATGAACGGTTTTAACTATGAGCCCCCGGGCGTAAGAAGCTTTGCATATCTTATGGCACAGCAGGGATACATCGCAGTCGCCGTCAAGTGGTTCGGCAAAAACTATGGTGAAGGCCCCGCTGAGGTTGTTTCAAACTTAAAACTCAAATACCCTGAGTGTACCGGCCTGGGAAAATGGGTCTGGGATGCACAGCGGCTCGTGGATTTTCTATATTCAATACCGGAAGTTGACCATCAAAACATAGGTATCATTGGACATTCTCTCGGTGCAAAGATGGCCCTTTATGCTGCGGCGATGGACCAAAGAATTACAGCAGTGGTTTTTTCCGAGGGTGGGATTGGCTTTGCCTTTTCAAACTACGATGACTATTGGTACTTTGGCGACTTTCTTAACGATATCGATGGCTCAACCGACCAGCACGAACTCTTGGCTCTTCTTGCTCCCAGGCCATTTTTGTTAATCGGCGGCGATGAATATGACACCGACCAAAGCTGGTATTATATTAACGCCGCCGCGCAAGTCTATCGTTTATTTGAAAAGCCGCAAAATATCGGTTACTTCAACCACCGCACAGGCCACGCACCCTCACCTGAGTCCGTCCGGTTATCCATTGAGTGGTTAAACAGATTCCTAAAATAACCGCTCTGGGTAATGATGTGTAACACCCTGATTTGTAATGTTCAAGTGCGACAAGGGAACTTAAAGGCGCAGAAACTCCTCAAAACCAACACACCCGCCCTGATTGTATTGCAGCTCGTATCAACTGTTTTTTTCTTCAAGCATCTTCCGAAGATACTTGTTTTCACGCCGTGTCGCCTCAAGGTCAAAAAGTTGATACTTAATACATATACGCAGGTAATCCAGTGATTCCTGCAGGCCGTTGACGCTTTTTTGAAGCCTTTTGTGGTTGTCGTAGGCTTTTTTCGCCAGCATTGCAAGCTTACTGCATTGTGGATTTGCCATCCCCCCAAACTCCTTGACTAAATCATTAAGCTTACTCTCCAGTTTTGATTCGTCCATCACAACATCCTCTTCTGAAACACTCTTCTTCGCTTTGAATCGACCAAGACAGAATCCATCCCCATCAGTCGGTTAACTATATATAGTGCAAAATCCGTACCAGTGCAGCCCCAAAACCCTTTTTCAGCCAAATTCCGCCCTTTACCCCCTCTTAAACCCCCAAAAAACGCGGGGGTGGTTCGGACCTCCCCTCGGGGGGGGTTTTGGGGGGGAAAGAAAAACGCAAGTTAAACCCAGGGGGGAGAGGAAAAGAGATTGATAAAGAGG
>CAZTKW010000080.1:2253-8411 GCA_964614315.1 uncultured Pirellulales bacterium | reverse complement strand
ATCGAAATGACGTTGTTAAGCTTTGTTTCTATTGTCCGAAATACAGCCGTTATACGGATTAAAATCCCCTGTTGCAAAAAAACAACGATGAGCCTTGAGTTGCGTTTTTGCCTCAAAAACAATGTTATTATCGGAAGCAACTGCGGCCGGCGTTGATTTATATGAACAAACTGACTTGGCCGATACTCACTATTCTTTGAATGGTGGTTTCAGGACAGTAACAGCCAGCACAACTGGATAAGCTCCTGACTTTGAATCCACTCCGACAATATCGACTGAGCGTATCTGCCTGTTCGGCCTTGGGCTAACCCATTCATAGGCGTATGCAAGCACCGGCTCTCCGCTCTTGTCTTCTGTGATTTTTACGGTATGCGCAAAGTACAACTGGCTGCTGAAGTTGCCACCGTATTCTGAGATATTCTGACCGTAACGAATCGGCGCCGTCTCCACAAAGCCATCCTCGTAATTTATCCGGTAGTAACCTATCAGTTCCGCCGCATCCTCCGGATAATTGGTATTATATGTAATTGTTTTCCTGCCCTTACCCGCACTCACATGCAAAAACAGGATACTTGCGGCATTGGATTCGACTGCAATATCACGAACCTCCACCCCTTTCTTTTGCACGGCCGCAAACGGCTTTTCACCGGTTCCGATCATAAAAGGCAGATTATTATAGTTAACCTTCCCTGCCTTTAGCATGCTCAAATCAACTTCTCCGCTTACTTTTTTCCCTGAGTTCCCCCGACTGGATATGTCAACCGCTACTGCCGCATAACCAGGCCTCTTACGCCTGAGAAAATCTAGCGAAGGTAGCTTCCTGCCCGAAAGCATTTCCCTAACCTCAGGCATCCGTCCAGCAATGTTCTCGTAAAGCTCCTCAGCCCCGGCTGTGTGCTGAGACCAGATTATGTTCTGACTGAAAAGCATGTTCAGTATATTTCCGTTCTGCCCGAAAGAAAATTCATTGGCAAGGCACCACGTCGACATCTCCGCTCCGAGCATATCTTCACGAGAAAATTCCTCCGCCCATCGTTCATAATTCCTCGAACCGGTAAAGTTACCGATAATCTGCCGCCATCCGTAATTTCTTAACTGTTCGATGGCCGTTGGCGTTACACCCCACGACCAGTTAAACATAATAATATCTTTCGCCTCCGCTGATACTATCTCAGCCGCCCCTTCAGTCGATGGCGACCTGTACCAGACAACTTCTCCTTCGGGAGGCTCTGGGCTGCCGTGCCCGTCTCTATTGTGTCCCTTGATAAAATGGTCCGCCCACATCACTGTCTTAACGCCGCGGCTTTTGAGATAACGGTACATTTTAAGAGTATCTTCGGCAAATAATTTACCCGTATCGCCTTTCACCCCGGAACGCCATTCATCATGACCAATATGAACATATTCCGGCTCAAATACTTCGAGGTATTCGTCAATGACATCGAACAAAAGCTCGTAAGATTTTGGATTTATTGGGTCGTATGAATCCGGCCACGTCGCTTCCGGTATCTCCGCAATATCCCGATGCGCAAGCGCCAAATAATAAGAATGAGTCAGCCCCTGAATCTCAGGTATAACGTTCATATAATGCTCTTTGGCGAATTCTACGATGTCCCTCACCTCAGCCTTGCTAATCCAGCTCCACCCACCCAGTTCTGTATGAACAGACGCCTGGAACCGACCTTTAGGCCCGAGAGGTATCTGTTCACTGTACTGAAGATACAAGTCGCCCATATCATAGAAAGAGCGGCAGAAATGCTCCCAGGCAACATTAATTTCCGGATGCCTGTCAAGACGCATACCGCCCCCAACCTCAATAACAATGGTGTTTATCTTGAAATGTGCCATTGTCTTGATGAAGTTCTTGAAAAACGCAATGTCCTCCTGCCCCGGCAGATAAACGTGGACCCCCCGGATTGATTTCAGCGGCCTATCAGAAATTCGCACACCCTTAACATATCCACCCCCTCTATAACCATCATGCTGTCCCGTCGATTCAATCAACTGGATAAAACTCTGAATGCCGTAAAAAAGTCCCTTCAAATCATGACCCGCTATCACCGCCCTTGAACCTGTCACCGAAATCCGGTACGCCTCGGTTTGTTCCCATTCCTCGCTGCGCTGCATACCCGCCGCATTCAGGCTGGCTCTTATTTCAGGGTCGGATAAAAGCCCAAGAACAATATTATGCCCTTCATCGCTCATTTTATCCGATTTCCGCCATACTAATGGTATCTGGTAACGGCTTGCAGCTTCATGTGAAATATAACCCGCCAAATCAGCCATTTCTTTATCAGGCCCATTGAAAAAAACAATCTCCGCGCCCTCTAAATCAAACTTCTCTCCAGTCAACTCCATTTCCTGCGGCACAGGGTAAACTGAAAAATCCACCCCTCCGAAAACTGTCGAAAATACCAACGGAACTAAAAATAAAATTGAACTTCGCATTCTTGCCTCCTTTGAGCTTGTTAATTTACAAAATTCATTCCTCTTACGGACAGTTGCATCTCCAAAATCGGCTCCCTTTAACCCTCCTTGTCAAACTCCTCTGTCTCACGTCGATAATCTTCTGGAGAATCGATATCTGAAAGCACGGAAGAATCCGAAACCTCCATTTCAAAGACATCCTCCGGGTGCGCCATAAGAAGCCCCCGAAGGCCGGTCTCATCGAAACTCGTCATAATCTCCTCGCGGTATTTCACCATGAATAACAGCGGATGCCCGTGTTTCCCGCGGTAGCATGGAACTAAAATACCTTTGCCTGTTTTGCCGAATGTTAGTATCATTTCATCAATCAATTCATGGCTTATAGACGGCTGGTCGCCGAGAACCGCCATGACCGCACTGCATTCCGAAGGCAAAACTTCTATCCCGCACCGTACCGAAGAAAGCATACCTCTCCTGTAATCAGGATTTGCAACAATGCCGACCGAACGCTGAGATAGCTCTCCCTCAATCAGGTCACTATCCGAACCCACCACCACAATCACCTGGTCAATCCTGCTGGCGAGAAGTTCATCAACGATATGGGTTATGACTTTTTTACCGTCGAAGGGCAGCATAAGTTTCTGGGCACCCATTCGACGAGAACCGCCCGCAGCTAATACAATTGCGTAAATCATCGCATACTCCTTTGTTCGCAACTGCAACTGGAAACTTTGTTTCGACGCACGGATATCATCTCAGATAAAATGCTCACCGCTATTTCCTCAACTGTCTCCGCCCCGATATCCAGTCCTATGGGTGCAAAAACCTCGTCAAATTCTGCTTCCGTACAGATGCCGTTTTCGATAAAATTCTTACGAATCATTGCTACTTTTCGCTTGCTCCCAATCATCCCGACATAAGCAGCGCCGCAGCCGATACATCCCTCAAGCGCTTCTGCATCATACTGATGACCTCGGGTAACAATAACAATATATGTATCCTCTTTAACGGAAAAATCCGATATCTCCTGACAAATATCACCACAGTGTATCAAAGCCCCTTCCGGAAATAGTTCCCCCCGTGCATACTCCTGTCTGTCTTCGATGATTGCGATATCAAAGCCGGCCGGAGCCGCATGTTTTGCCAAAGCCTGACCTATATGTCCCCCGCCGATTATAAGCAAAACCGGCCTCGGTATCACCGGCTCAATAAAACTCTCGGCAAATCCGTCGCTTTCCGTACACTCCTCCTTCAGCAGACCGGGCCTCTCCTTTTTCAGGCACGCAAGAAGCTCCTCGGCGTCTGCAAAACTCCCATCCACGCGAATATCCTCCTCCGAAATCCACCGAACCTCTACATCGGTCATATTTCCAGAAATAACTTTTGTAAGCAGCACCCCGCGCCGCCCCTCTTCAAAAGCCCGAACGCTTTCTGCGTAAGCAGCTCTTCCCTTCAAGGCCGCCGGGTCGATAAGGATGCGAACGCTTCCTCCGCAGATTGGCCTCTCCTCTTCTCTGGATTCTCCGTAAAGGCTAACGTCAAAAACCACCGGTTTCTTTGACCTGCAGACCTCAACAGCCTGACGCTGAGCCTCCACCTCAACCTTGCCGCCCCCCAACGTCCCCCAAATCTTGCCGCCCTCCTCGATGACAGCCTTCGTTCCCGCCTTGCGAGGTGCAGACCCTTCGGTTTTAAGCACTAAGGCAACCGCAAAACAACGGCCATCATCGATGAACTCCAGAATTCGTTTATTTATCTCCACGGCAATTACCGCCTTTAGTTTGCAATCTTAATTTCCTCTCAATATTGAACGACAACCACGCACATAAATCAAGCTGTTTTTTTTATTCCTGCAATTGACCCATCACCCCTTATGCCTTATAATTACTCCTCTAAATTTGGCTGTCGCCCTGTTCTTTTTTTTATCTCTGGGAGGATGGACATGGACATTACTGTAACCTTTACGGTCAATGGAAAAGAGCAAACCGTTACCACCGATGCCGCACGCCCCCTTTTGGACGTCTTAAGGGAGGACTTAAATCTGACAGGAACAAAGTACGGTTGCGGCCAGGCCCGCTGCGGTGCCTGTACCGTCCTGATGGATGGAAAACACGTCCTCTCTTGCTCCACTCCGCTGGCACAGGCCGACAAAAAAAATATCACTACCATCGAAGGATTGGCAAAAGGTAACGCCCTCCATCCTGTCCAGCAGGCTTTCCTGGATGAAGGAGCAATTCAGTGCGGCTACTGCACCTCCGGTATGATTATGAGGGCTGTTGCTCTGCTCCAAAAAAACCCCGACCCCACCGAAAAGCAGATTGCTTCTGAGATGAATGACAACCTGTGTCGATGCAACGGATATACGAAAATAATAAATGCCGTTAAACGCGCCGCAGAAATTATGAAGAGGTGATAGCTCATGACCAAAGTTATCTCGCAAAAAAAGAACGTACCAAAACAAGCAGACCTCGCCGATGAGCAGACATCTGATTTCACAATGAGCCGGCGTTCATTCATACAATTTCTCGGTGCAGGTCTGCTTATCACCGTAACTGGAGACCTCTCTTTCGCTCGGCGTGCCGGCCGAAGCGCCCAAATCTCCGTAGCTGCCAGAATACACATCAATGAAGATGGCACAATCACTGTAATGACAGGTAAAGTCGAAGAGGGACAGGGCTCAAGAGCACAGCTCACACAGGCCGCCGCCGAAGAGTTAAGAGTTCCCCATCACCGAATTCAACTCGTAATGGCCGATACCGCACTCGTCCCCGATGATGGTATAACAGCCGGCAGCAGAACAACCCCATACACAGTACCGGCCGTCCGCAAAGGTGCCGCCACCGCTCGAGAAATACTAACTCGTCTTGCAGCACAGCAATGGAACCTTCAAACTACCGACCTGAATGTGCAAAATGGCGCTGTTACAAACCCCAAAACCAACAAAACTATAACCTATGCAGACCTGGCCAAATCAGCTAACGTCCCAGAAGCCTTCGAACAGTCCGTTGCCCCCGAAGTTGCCCTCACGCCCGTAAGCCAATGGAAGGTCATCGGAACCCCCGTCCCCCGACCCAACAACTCCGACATCGTCACTGGAGCGCACCGTTATCCTTCGGATATCACCCGCCCCAATATGCTCTACGGTAAAATCCTCAGACCTCCTTCTTATGGAGCCACCCTCGAGTCAATCGACCTTTCACAGGCCCGCGCCATCGAAGACGTCATTGTTGTTCGCGATGGTCAGTTCGTCGGATGCGCTGCCCCTACCTCCTTTCTCGCCGAAAAGGCGCTGGCCGCCCTCGAAAAAACAGCTTCCTGGAAAACTATTCCCCATCCCTCATACGAAGACCTTTTTGCACACCTCAAAAAAAACGCTCGCACAGGTGGCCGCTCACGCTCCAACGACACCGGCTCTGTTGAAAAGGGCCTTGCAGGTGCAAAAAAGCTCCTCAGCGAAACATACCAAGTCGCCTACGTCCAGCACGCACCAATGGAACCGAGGGCAGCAACTGCCGAGTGGAATGACGGCAGCTTAACCGTCTGGTCAGGAGTCGATGGCCCGCAGAGAGTCCAGGGCGACCTGGCCCGCGCTTTTGATATCCCCTCGGAGAATGTCAGGGTTATCGTCCCCGATATGGGAGGTGGCTTCGGCGGAAAACATACCGGTGAAGCCGCCGAAGAAGCCGCCCGGCTGGCAAAGGCCGCAAAACGCCCCGTCGCCGTACACTGGA
>CAZTKW010000080.1:0-2243 GCA_964614315.1 uncultured Pirellulales bacterium | reverse complement strand
ATTTCCGCCCCGCCGCACTAATCGAATGTCGCGGCGGCATCGATGAAAAGGGCTCCCTAATCGCATGGGATTTCACAAACATAAATGCCGGCGGTGCAGCTATCGATACCCCGTACTCAATAGAAAACGTCAGGATAAGCTCACTCGGTTCGGATTCTCCTTTAAGGCAGGGTGCCTACCGTTGCCTGGCGGCAACCGCAAACAACTTCGCAAGGGAGTCATTTATGGATGAGCTTGCAGCCGCTGCAAAAATCGACCCTCTCGATTTCAGACTTGCTCACCTCAAAAACCAGCGGATTAGAAAAGTCCTGCTGACCGTTGCTGAACATTTCGACTGGAAAAAAAGAAGAAAAAGCATCACCCCCGCTCTCGGTGTGGGACTGGCCTGCGGAACGGAAAAAAATTCCTGTGTTGCCGCCTGTGTGGAGGTCGCCATCGACCGCAAAAAACCCGAAATAAAAGTCAATTACATCTGTGAAGCCTTTGAATGCGGCCCAATACAGAACCCCGCAAATTTACTCTCTCAAGTACAGGGCTGCATCGTTATGGGCCTCGGTCCCGCCCTCAGAGAAGAAATCCTTTTCGCCGACGGCAGAATCTTAAACCCGACATTCGCAGCCTATCGAGTACCACGGTTTACCGATGTCCCCAAAATCGATGTCCACCTTATCAACAATACCGACATCCCATCCGCCGGCGGCGGCGAAACACCGATTATTGCTGTCGCCCCTGCCATCGCAAACGCTGTCTTCGCTTCCACCGGCCTGCGCATCCGCTCTATGCCCATTCGACCCAACCTCCTAAAACAAGCCTGAAACGTCGTTGTGCAAACACTTATTTTTGCAATAAGATAACAAAACTTCCAATCGCTCTGCCTGAATCTCACAGCTTCTCCTTCTGATACTCAAGGTATGAATAAACAAGCAAAAAGACGGTAATAAGAAGAACCGGAATAAGAATAAAAAACAATATGCACTTCTCGAAAAAAACACCCTATCAGTGGCTAAAATTCTAATCTCTTGTCCAAAACATCGCACACAGCTCGAATATGTTCTGGACTTGTTCCACAACAGCCGCCTACAAGCTTTGCTCCGGAATTTAAGCACTTCTCAATACCTGTTGTAAAATCAGATGGTGTCATCTCAAATATCGTCTTGTCATCAATCAATTTGGGCTGGCCCGCATTAGGTTGTGCTAAAATAGGCAGCCTCGTTGCCGACTTAAGTAAAGATAATACAACGGCCATCTGAGCAGGGTCAATATCACCGCAGTTGGCGCCTAAACAATCGGCACCGGCATCCGTGATTTTCCTGGCGCATTCTTCTGCTGAATTACCCATAATCGTTCTTGCCCCTTTAGCTTCGGTAGCAAACGCTATAGAGACAATGACAGGAAGTGAAAAATTGTCCTTGCAGGCTGCAAGAGCACACAGCGCCTCTCGCAGGTCAAACATAGTTTCGATTATGAATCCGTCAACTCCGGCTTCACCTAAGATTTCAGCCTGCTCCTTAAAAGCATCATAAAATTGAGATTCGCTGTAAGTCCCGTAAGGTTCGAGCAGTTGACCTGTCGAACTGATGTCTCCCAGCACGTATTGGTTCTTATTGGCAGCTTGCCTTGCTAACTCAGCGCCTGCTCGATTCACCTCCCGCACATCCACATCGACATTGTGTGTCTCGATGTTAATACGGTTCATTGTCAGTGTATTGGTGGTTAAGCAATCACATCCACACCGGGAATACTCTTGGTGTATTTCCAGCACTGCCTCCGGAGCGTCAAGATTATTCCGACCGCGAGACATTAAACCGCGCTTGTCCAATTCGGTACCCATCGCCCCGTCAAGCAAAATCACCTGCTCACTATTTAATAACGCTGATAAATTCATTCTATGGAGCGCTCCGCATTTATACGAATCAATGATGACAGCACTTTTGCCTTCCTTCTCATCAATAACTTAATGTTCGCCACCCGTATATATCACCTCTTAGCAGGTTATATAGGAAATTGCCTGGCAATATCAAGATTTATTTGCCCTGTTTGTGATAATTCCTATTGGTCTTTGACGAACAGCTAAATAGATTCTATAATCAAACCGCTTTTTTAAGGGCAGAAAAATGGAACTGATTTTAGCAGTTGCAGGTTTAATTCTGGCATTAGTCGTAATCGGGCTGTTGGTCTGGCTGATTGTATCCAATTCGGCAGGCAGAGAGAAAATAGCGGGCCAGTCCGCCGGTATTGGACTC
>CAZTKW010000079.1:8417-10120 GCA_964614315.1 uncultured Pirellulales bacterium | reverse complement strand
GGGGCACATAATGGGTCCGCCCTTGTTGACTGCTGTTGCAGCGTGTTGCGAGCCTGTTGGCTGAACTCACAAGGATAGAAGCACGTAGAATTAACCTCGAAGCTCAGGTACAATTACTCCAACAGGCCAATGAGGAGGCTATTGCGCCTGAACAATTGATGAGAATGCGCCAGGAGTATATAAATAATGACCCAACTCTACAGGTTTTGACCGAAAATATCGCTCAATTAGACCAGGAATTCATCGTTGCCAGGCAGAGTTTAGCCCCAACAAATCCGGAACTTAAACGCAGAGATGAACTGCTACAGGCGTTGAGAGCACGTCTTGAGGAGCGAAAGCAGGAAGCGAGCCAAACGTTCGATGATTTGATAGCAAGTGAACTTGTAAAAGCTGGCAATCAAAAGCTTGCTAACACACAGGCCGAGTTAGAACAGACCGTAGCATATGAAACGCGTCTTCGAGAAATACTTGCTAAAGAGGATAGTCAAACAATAGGGCTTGGCCGTAAACAGTTGACAATTCAGGATTTGCAGTATCAATTAGACCTCGACAAAGAAATATATGATACAGTACGCCGGCGTATAAAAGAGTTGGAAATGGAACGAAAGCGTCCGGCAAGAGTTTCTGTCGCTTATACTGCTGACATTGTTTCTGTCCAGGATAAACGTATCAAATATACAATGGCTCTTATGTTCGGCGCAGCGGCCTGCGGAGTGCTATTGGCTTTACTCAGGGACAGGGCAGACTTGAGCTTACGCACACCCGATGATGTGGCCAAGCGAATTGGTATCCGGATAATCGGAACTACCACCAGTTCGCACACCCTCAAAAGAGCTCTTTTCTTAAAACAGGTGGCTGAAGACTACCAGACTATTCGTGCCAACCTGGGATTACTTGATGGTGGAACAATGCCCAAAAAGTTGGTTGTTACAAGCCCTGGAACGCAAGATGGCAAAACTACCTTTGCTATCAACCTAGCCACAAGTATGGCCAGAACGGGAAAGAAAGTTCTGCTGATAGATGGTGACTTGAGAAAACCTGATGTTGCACATCTGTTGAAGCTGCCGAAGGGCTTAAGAGGTTTGCTGGAAGTGTTCCTCGGACAAAAGTTTGAAAAGGCTGTTTATTCTGTACCTTCAGCTGGCCTTGATGTACTTGTACCTGGTTCTTGCGATACAGCCGATGCCTGCGAATTGTTAGCTTTACCACAAACAGCTCATAATATAAATATGATCAGTCGAAACTATGACCATGTGATTATTGATACACCTCCCATACTGGCCTTTCCTGATGCACTGCTATGGGCCAGAATTGCAGATGCGGTTGTATTGGCAAGTTTCGCAGGCCATACTACCGTACCCGACCTTAAGGAAGCAAAGGACAAACTTGCCCAGATAGATGTTAGCGTATTAGGTACCGTTCTGAGTAATGTCCGAGTTGGTCACGGTTACTATCGTTATGGATATAACTACTATTCAAGAGATGGCCAAAGAAAGGGAAAGCCCAGAAAAGCTGACTCCAGACTACTCCTTCCTATGCAGGAGCCCCGGGATGATACCAACCATTCCAGCTCTTGAGAGAAATTAACCTGCTGAAAATTAGCAACCAAACATTAGTGCGTAATCTAACAATGAAACTAATTATAATGCATAGAAACAACAACTCTAAAACCGGTGCAGATAAAGGTCTGCTTCGATGTGCTG
>CAZTKW010000079.1:8077-8407 GCA_964614315.1 uncultured Pirellulales bacterium | reverse complement strand
GTCTCGAATGAGCCTGTTGCAAGTGTTATTTTTGATGGGTTGAACAAAAATTTACAGTTGAACGGCGATGGGAAAATCCTCCTCGCCATTCCACGAAAATGGGATGTTGAATCTTCCACGACCTTACCTGAAATAGAGCGATACGATAAATGTATTCCACTTTCCTATAACCATCTACAACTAATGAAACGAAGATGCTGGTTCGTGATTTCCAATGGACGATTTGCTACACAAATTAATAATGGTTTGCTTTACAAGGTCTTGGCCGGTATCCCGGCAGATGTAGTGGCTGTTAATGTCGAGCCACGATTGCTGTCGTATTGTGATAAA
>CAZTKW010000079.1:1233-8067 GCA_964614315.1 uncultured Pirellulales bacterium | reverse complement strand
TGATCTTGACATCACAGAGCAAAGTTGCCGGTTTTCGTCGACTGTATTCCGATTCATCCCAACTTGTACCTTTCCCTGTTAATTGGCCTCATCATATTTTTATTAAAACTGATATCTTAGACCGAGTCTTGGTTGACTTTGCTTTGCCACAATCTTTTTCTGATTTTTTAAAAATCTGTCAATCATTCGCGTTGACAGTGCGGGCAATCAGCATTGGGGGCTCTGTATTGGATTTAGACACGGAGGAAGGTTTGCTGGGTTTTGTTGCTGCCGGATTTAAGTCTTCACATCCAAAGAGAACTTATGCAAAAAATAACTCTCGAAACAAAATCCCGAGCGGCGATACCGTCAATGTATCTGACACCGTGAGGTTGTTTGGGAAAATATTGTTTGGGAAAAATGTTAATATCGGTCAAAATGCAGTTATAATAGGACCAACTATCATTGGTAACGATGTTAGAATTTCAAAGGAAGCTGTTGTAAGGGCCTCAATCCTTGGTACAGGTGTTTCGCTTCCTCGAAATTGTCTTCTCCAAAACAGAGTTATTCTTAACTCGCAGCATCCTCAAAAATTGACCGGCCGGATTAAAACAAGCCGAATAACAACAAAAGCAAATGGTGCAGTTTTCCACAAAAATTCCTATAAAAACAATTTCCGAACCTGGCCGAAATTCTCCTATGCTGGGTGTTTTAAGAGGATTGTCGATATTGTTACAGCCATAACTGTACTGGCTCTTTTTGCACCTGTTTTCCCGATAATAGCCCTTGTTGTGAAACTAACTTCTCCCGGGCCGGTATTCTTCAAAGACTCTCGACAGGGACTGCATGGCAGAGTTTTCAACTGTCTCAAATTCAGGACTATGCTATTCGGTGCTGATAAGATACAGGATAAATTAAGAGTCTTAAATCAGGCCGATGGCCCGCAGTTCAAAATGGCTGATGACCCGAGACTTACTGTTGTCGGTAAGTTTTTGAGAGACACATACATCGACGAAATACCCCAGTTTCTCAATGTGCTGGCCGGACAGATGAGTCTTGTTGGTCCAAGGCCTTCTCCTGAAAGCGAAAATACTTTGTGTCCATCGTGGCGCGATGCTCGACTTTCGGTTCGTCCGGGTATCACCGGTCTTTGGCAGGTTTGCAGAACACGCCAGCCGATGAAGGACTTTCAGGAATGGATACATTACGATACAAAATATGTTAGAAACCTCTCACTAAGGATGGATTTGTGGATAAGTTGGCAAACTCTGAAAAAAATGGTCTGCAATTTCATCGGGCAGTTCTAAAAATTTGCTGCATAAATTAGAAAGGATGGGCAATGCCGAGAAGATACTTTAACTGGAAATTGGCAATTGTTTTGCTAATTGGCTTTGCTGTTTTAATCGTAACCGTTTTCACACTACGTCAGTGGCGCAGAAGCCGCAGAGCTGATCACGGCTTTGCCCTTGGTAATAGTGCGTATAACGAACATAGATGGGAACAAGCGGCAAGAAATTTGGGCAGCTATCTTGCTGTTGAACCGAGTGATGTTTCGGCACTTCTTAAATATGCTGATGCGCAGCTTAACATCAGGCCTCTCAATCGCAAAAATGTTCAGCAAGCTATGATGGCATATCGAACTGTTTTGAGAATAGAAAAAAGCAATTCGAAAGCTGCTAGCCAGCTAACAGGAATTTATTTGACAATGGGTATGCCCGGAGAAGCCGAGTTAATTGCCACCCGCGCACTTGAGGCAAACAAGTCGCCAGAAATATGGAGAATGTTAGCAATTGCTTTTGCCAATCAGAAAAAATTTAAAGAGGCAGCAAGAGAATTGAAAAGTATTATTGAGGAACATCCCGACCAAATATTAGCTTATGACGCATTAGGTAGGCTCATTGACCAGCGTCCTGAAGACTTCCCACAAGTTCCTCAATATTGGTTCAATGAAGCCGTGAAGAACAATCCGTCCACGGCAGAGGCTTACCTTATTCGGGCGGCATATCATTTAAGGCATAACCATAGAGCCGAAGCATTGGCTGATTTAGCAAAAGTAGAACAAAAGGATTTATCTGATACAACTACAAGATTACGACTTGCTGAACAATTCATTAATGCAAATGAACTGGACAAAGCACAAAAGCACCTTGATGCTGTTAAGCTTTCCGAACCAGCCAACCAAAGCCTTTGGAAAATTTTGGCTCAGCTTGCACTGAAGTCAAATTCGAAATCTATAATACTAAAAGTGGCTGAAACTGGATTAAACGAGCTTGCCTCTCAACCTTGGGATTTTATGCCTACTGCTGCCGAACTATATATTAAATGTGATGACCTTGACCACGCTGGTGAATGTATCTCCATGATGCGTCAAAAGGATATTGCCCCTGCAGCAACTGCATTCTTGGAAGGTCTTCTCGCCGATAGGAAAGGTCAAAGCTATGAAGCGGTTAAGCACTGGCATCGGGCTATTCAATTGGGTTACAATTCCCCGCGAATTCGATTGGCTATGGCGTCGGTTCTATACCGTTTAGGTGACGGACAATCGGCGCTATGTCAGTTAAAAACCCTTGTCTCTGAACGACCTGATTTCTTCGAGGGACGTTTAGCCCTTGCAACATTATTGGTTAGGACCGGGAACTGGACTGAAACAGTAGAACATGCTCGCATTGCAATGCAGCTTTCTCCTGATAGTGCTGAGGCAGCTTTGCTGTATATACAAGCCCAAATACAACTGCTTGCAGAAAAACAAACAGACAAAAATTCACCACTCTGGCAGGACATAGAAGACCACTTGGCTAAATTGGAAAATGCCACTAATGCTGCCCTTGGTGTAAAGCTTTTGCAGGTTCAGCTTGAGATTCGGCGGAGTAATTTTGTCGAAGCTGAAGCCTTACTAAGTGAATTAAAACAAGCCCATCCCTTACAGATAAAAGTTGCGATGACCGAAATTATGCTGTTTCGTGCCATGGACAAGATGGATAATCTGGAAGTTAAGTTACAGAATATCATAGAAAAATTTCCGAACTTTTCAGAGCCTGTCGAACATCTTGCAGTTTTATTGGACCGGCAGAATAAACGGGAAAAGTGCGAAGGTATTATTAAAGATGCTTTAGCGCGTATGGAACAGCCCCTTCACTTGAGAGAATTATCATTACTTTTAGCTGATTTGTATGACAGGTGGGGCAGAGGACAGGAAACCTGCGAATTGCTTACCTTGCTTGCGGAAAAACTACCAAATGAAGTTTCTGTTAAAAGGCGGCTCTTAAAATGTGAACAGGTCGTAAAAGACCAGGAAAAGGCACAGCGGCTCGTTAACGAGATTAAGTCCCTGGAGGGTGAAAAAGGCTGGCAGTGGCGGTGTGAGCAGGCTAAAATTTGGCACGCAAAGGACGATTTTGAAAGCTCATATCCACAGATTGTTTCAATTCTTAAAGAGAATTTGCTGGCTAATCCGGATGACCAGACCAGTCGAATGCTTCTGGCCAAAACTTACGAAAAGGCGGGGCAATTGCAGCTTGCCATTTCAACTTATGATGAAGCGTTGAACCGATCGCAGTGGGATGTTCGCATAGTCGTTCCTGTTCTTACTGCTCTTTACAGAGCAAATGAATACGACAGGGCGGACGAAGTTCTTCACCGCCTGACTGATGAAAATCTATTTCACCCCGACCTTGAAAAATTGGAATTGAAAAGCTATCTTAGACGTGGCGAATTGAACTCAGCTGGCGATATTTTGGAAAAATTGTTGGTTGATGACCCAAACAACACATCTATGTGTCTAACTCTTGCGATGCTCAGGATGAGACAAAATAAGTTTACAGAGGCAGAACGGTTGCTGAGAGAATTAAAAATTCGGGAACCAAATTCAATGCCGATAACTATTGCGCAAATCCAGTTGAGTATTCACCAGAACAGACCGGAGGAGGCGTTAATACTTTGTAATGAAATAATAGACAGGCTTGACAATGCATTAGCTTATATTATTCGTGCTAAAACATTTGCTTCATTGGGACAGACGGATAGAGCAATAGAGGATTTTGAACATGCTGTAACTATCGAGCCGGACAATGTCGAAGCATGGGTGGCCTGTAGTAACTTTTACCTTTCAATAGGCCGGAAGGATAACGCCGTAGTCGACATACAACAGGCGCTATCGCTTGCCCTTGATAGCCTATTAATCCAAAAACGTGCCATTTCGTTGTTTTTAGCATCGGACAATCCTCACTTGGCCAGTCAGGGAAGGGACATTCTTAACGAAGCTCTAAAATTGAATCCTGAAGATATTGATTTGCGTTTGTTCAGGGCACGTTTGCTCCTCGCCGAAGGAACGGCTCCCGCAATTGAAAATGCTGAGCAGATGCTCCAAAAAATAACGGAAGACCAGCCTAAAACTGTTGAGGCTTGGGTATTGTTGGGAGGAATTTACCTCAGCCAGGGGCAGCATGGAAAAGCCATAGATATTGCGCTGAGAGGCTTGGTACAGCGACAAAATCATAAATCCTTACTTTTGTTAAAAGCCAGGGCCGAAGCTGCAAGGTCTCCGGCCGTGGCGATTCCAACTCTAAAGGCACTGCGGGAACTTGACCCGAACAATGCTGATATTGCGATACTTCTTGCTGAAACATATAGCAAGGCGGGTGAACCTGAAAAAGCTGTAAATCTTCTCAAAAAACAGCTCCTTTCTTATAGTGGTACTCCTGACGAGCGAAAAATAAATATCGCTATTGCAGTAGCGTTGTCTAAAAATGGAAACAAACGAGAGGCTCAGGAGACTTTTGATTCACTATGCAATTCTGTTCCTGATGACCCTGCTCCGTTATTGGCGCAGGTTAAACTGCTAAACGAAGACGAACTCTGGGACCAATTAAGAAAAAAGGCTATTGATTGGTATCAAAAACACCCGGAGGATATTTATACACCCAATAAGATTGCTAATGACCTGACAACTTATCAGAACGGTCAGGCTAAAAAAACAGCCGAAGACTTACTCCGCAAAATTCTGGACCACGACCCTAATTCTCTCCCGGTAATGAACACCCTTGCGGTGCTGCTGCAAACGACCGGACGTTCTGTAGAATCGGCTGCACTCTACCGGAAAATTCTTACCATTCAACCTGATAATGTAATTGCCATTAATAATCTGGCATGGATACTCTGTGAAGAACAGGGACAATATCAGCAGGCGCTTCAGCTAGTTCGGCAGGGACTGCAAAAGGCTCCGGATTATGTTGACCTTATCGACACAAGGGGTGTTATATATTACCGGTTGGGTGAATATAACAAAGCCGTTCGCGATTTCACTCAATGCATAAATTTGTACCCCGCAAGGGCACCGTCCGTTGTAGCTTCGTATTTTCACTTGGGAAGGGCCTTAATGAGCCTTGGCCAAAAAGATGAAGCTATTGAAAGCTTAAAGAAAACTTTGGAGTTGAATAATAAGATTGGAAACTTATCTGCAGGAGATTTTACCGAAGCACAGAGGTTGCTTGAAGAGTTATCACAAGGCGTTTAACAATTAAGACTTTAACAGTAGGAGTTGAACAATGCTTCATCCACAACACTCAGAAAATGAGAAGGATGTTAAGGCTGAGGAATCTATTTTCCAGTCGCCGCGAGTGGCTCTGCTTGATGAAAACCATTGGTCTTACATTCAGAGACGCTATCATCTGAGCCCAAGAGAGATTCAGGTTGCTAAACTTGTTTGTCAGGGTTTCAGCAACGCTGAGATAGCAAAGGTTTTGAAAATAAAGCCGGGCACTGCAAAAACCCATTTGCGAAATATTTACCGGAGAATCCGCGCAAAAAATAAAATTGCGATGCTCCTGAAGTTTCTCCACGTTGCCACTAAATTTTCTGCCATCTCTGGTATTACTCCTCCTATTCCTGTTATTGGCATAGAAAAACCTGTAAAAAAACCACTCTCTTTAGAGCAAGTACATAGGGAAGAAAAACAATCACAATAGCTTCTGAGTGTTTATGAAATCTAATTTATATCTACTGTTCTTATATTTTCATCATAACTGATTAAACAAAGGTATGGATTTTTTCGCTACCACTTTTAGGTTAATCCATTAGTAGTAAATAGTTCTTTCTTAATTGTCATACTTGAAAAGCAGTAAAATATTCATTTTTTTTAATATTTTTAGCAAATTTTTCTTGACTTATCACAAAGAGTCTATACTATTAGTAGTAATTGGCACGGGAGGGATCCTGCCAAAATATGCCGAAATTTGTGCTTGCCGGCGAACAACTAAAGAGTTTGAAAAGACAGGAGTTTATCTTCTGTGCCCACGATTTATGTGACTTGTGAGCAAGAAGGGTATCAAATGATTTTGCAGAGGAATAAATCCTTCTGGGTACTGATATTGCTGTTAGTAGCTGCATCTGCAAGTGGTTCCCCTACGGTAAGGACAGAAAATTTTGTTACACCTGCCGTATGCACTATGCCGGATACTACGGATACAATTTCCTGCATTATCAACAAGCCTTTCTGTACACGCAATGCTGAACTTGCAAGTCTGGGCACTGAATTTTTGAAGCCCCCGGTAGACTCTGTTGCTTTGAGTGATGTCCATTTGAATTATGTAAATCCCTTGCCCGCTGTACCGGCGGCTATACTAATGGTCATGTTCGGTTTCCTCTGTGTTTCTTTGGTTAAGGAACGCAAACTTTGGCTGGTGGCTTTGACTGGTATATTGTCGGTGGGGCACACGGGAATTCAAACTCTTCCTCAATGGTTTTTGCGATTAAGCTGCAGAAATCATATACAACAAAAACCTTTTGCACAGCTTGCCTGCTTATCTTTCACTGAAAATTCTCACCGGTTGCGTAGTGACATCGATGGCACACAATATA
>CAZTKW010000079.1:0-1223 GCA_964614315.1 uncultured Pirellulales bacterium | reverse complement strand
CATCTGGCTGGAATACCGAAGGCAAAGAGCGTTTCGGCAATAATGCAACCAAGGCAGGCGGATGCACTGGCCGGCTGCAGGGAAATATTTGTCAAAGCATTTGCTTATTCACACCAAAATACGCTACCCTATATATCTGCAATCATACCTGAAAAATATAGATTGAATTCACTATTTAAATTCTTGGCTTCCAAAGCCGAGCAGTTTGTTTGTTTCTCACCTGCATTTATTTTTGAACAGCTTGCCCGTGGACCTCCTCGATCCGCTTGAAAAGTCTTTTTCAAACTTTGAAAGTGTTTTTTTCAAACTTTCTTCAGGTTTGAATTGTTTTGGTGAGTACTCTGGCTTTGTTTGTCAGAAAAAAATTTAAGGATAATAAGTAAGGATTTTTAAGGATAATAATTATGAAAAAGCTGCTTTTTATATGTGTTCTGGCCGCTTTTTGGAGTCACGCCGCTCTGGCAGGGCCTTCTTTGTATTTCGGTACGGTTCCTGGCGCTACCTCATGGACTATTACCGGTGAAGATGGAACTTATGTTATGAGTTTCGACAACATTTGTGTGACTTCAACCGTTCCTGCAGGTGATAATGTGTTCGGTGACCTCATTGGTCTGCCGGATATGACACTATCTGACATCGGTATGAGTGGAGGTAGTATTGTCGTGGGTACTCTTACTCCCGATTCACAACTCACTATCACCGACAATAAAAGCCCGGACGTAGTAATGACAGCCGATTTAGGCGCTGACCTAATGAAAATTGAGACGGGGCTTTTTTCAGCCTTCTATATCGAGGAAAGCGACCTGACAAACATCGACGGAACGGACGGCTACTCTGGTGTAATTGACAGCTTTATCGAAGCTGGTGCATTAGATGGTCTGTATGTCAACCTGCTTTTTAATGGTAACACTGTTAACCCTCTCTTCGATTATCTTGAAGCAGTTGCCAATGGCGAGAATGACGATTTCACCTTAAGCGGCACACTCTCAGGATACATCTCACAGGGAGGCGTTGCTCACACACCTGCTCCGGGTGCTGTGTTGCTTGGGAGCATTGGTGTGGTCTTTGTCGGCTGGCTGAGAAGAAGAAGAACGCTGTAAGAGGTCGTAAAAAGACCAGGGTTGGATCTTTTCTCCTGACCCTGGAGAAACGTAATTAAATTAAAGACAAGGAGATGGTACGATAAATTAGTTCTTTGGCAATTGAGTGATATTTTTCTTTTT
>CAZTKW010000078.1:0-10125 GCA_964614315.1 uncultured Pirellulales bacterium | reverse complement strand
ACGCAGTTTACCTTGAAAATTACAGAGTCGGCGGTATGGCGCAAAAACAGGAGCGCTACTTTGATAATTTCGTGGTTTCGACCAAGCCTATAGGGCCGGTACACAAATAATCAGGGCTATAATTTTTACGGCTGATTCATTTCTAATTTTATTTCGGGAGGCTCGGCAAAATCGCGCCAGATGCGCTCGGCTTCAGGGACGCTAATTTGGTCTTCGTGTACGTAAAAGCGGTATCGGAAGATGTAATCATTTCCCGGCTCCATTGTCCAGTCGTCCAATTGTGACGGCGCGAAATTAAAGAAGACACCTCCATCAGGCCATATTCTCATAGGTTCGGGGTGGTGGAGATTTTTTGGGTGGCTCATAATTGTTACGCCGGCCCATTTTTTGCCGTCAGGGCCGGACATATCGCACCATCGGCCACGAGTAGCGTGACCATCTTTGCGGGTTTTGCCTTTGCTGGTCAGATATTTTCCGTTTTCATCGACCCATTGTGCGGGGCCTCTGAAACCCAATCCGCCGTAACGATACTTGATTTGATAAAGAGGGCTTTCGGTGGCGCATCGCTGGGTTGAAACGAAATCCCACAGCCAATAATCTTTCCGTTTTCCACCGAGGTTATATACGCGAACGAGCCACTGTTCATTGAGTGCGACTTTTTCTCCGCCGGGAGCGCTGAGGTCCACGTGTTCGTGCATCGCGGTGAAAGCTCCAAAGACGGGGCCGCTTTGAGTATCGGTGAATTTGACAAAGCGAACGGTGCCCTGAGCTTCTTTGAGATTCCAGAAGTCAACGTCCCTATCTTCGAATTTTGTTTTTGTCCAGGGCATCCAGATACCCATGTGATGTATATGGTCTTCGGGATGGATACCGGTCAGTACTGCGCCTGTGGGTGACCAGAGAGGATGTATGAAGCCGCTACGAACGTAGAGCGGATTTTCCCCCTGGGGGGGCGGCATAAGCGCGTGATTATACCTGAGGACATTGCTGCCGCCGGTCTGTATTTGTAGAAACGAATCGTTCTTTATAACTTCAACGGCTGAGGTTGAGGGTGTTGCTTTGGTTGAGTCTGCGAGCATTTTAAGGGCGGTATGGTATTTGGTGTAATGGATATAATCTCCGCACATCCAGATTAAGCCGGCATCGTCTGTTTTAGAGCCTCTTGGTACAACGGGGCGGACATTGTTTTTAGCTGAGCCGGAAGTGATTTTCTCTGAGGTCCATGTTGAGCCTCCATCTGACGTAACCCATTTTTCAATCTCGAAGACGCCGTTTGTTGGTCTCGATAGATATACGATGGAGGGATTGGAATGGTCGAGGTTTATACCGCCTGAATAATAGGTTTCGGTTTCAATTTTTCCTTCCGGGGTCTGTGGGAACCAGGGGCCGGCTGAAGTTAAGAGGGAGTCCTGCCATTTACCGCCGCTATATTTTGCATATCGGTAGTGGTGCTTTTTTTCTTCGGGCAGGGATGTGTATACGATTACAGGATTTCCAGAATTGTCGATTGCGATATCCCATATCCATGCCCGTGCTCCGGAGGTATCGGCGTCATAAACTTTCTCCGCCTCGTGCGGTTTTATTGGAAGGCTGTTCATATCTTTAATGACTGTGCCATCTGCTTTATGTAAGGCTCCGTCGTAGTAACAGGCATAGTAAATACTGTTTTTGGATTCGTTTCTTGGATGGCCATCGGTGAATGCAAAGTGGATTTTTTCGTTTCCATCGGAGGCAAACTTGCTATAGGGTCTGGCACCTTTTCCCTCGATGAGAGTTTTGGCCGGAGTCCAGTTAATTGTGTCATTTGAGACTGAGAAAGAGGGTTTGAAATTTCCTCCCCGCCAGAAGAGATATATTTTGTTTTGTTCTTTTTTCAGCTGGATTGGATTTGGGTATGTATATCCGAATTTACCCTCGGTGTTTGTGCCTATTTCCATAGGGTCGCTCCAGGAGGAGATATCTTCGGGATTTTTCGAGATGCGGTAAGCCATAGGGCGGCCGCAATGAGGCGAGTAGAAGACCATCAGGCGGCCGTCAGAAAGTATCAGGATGGCAGGATTGGCGTGGTCGTCATATTCGAGATTTTCTTTGAGGGTTTGGGTAGTTGTCTTTTTTGTTTTATGGTCGTATTGAGCAATTTTTATATCACCGGCTTTATTTACCCAGCCGACATAGGTTCTTTTGTGAATTCCCTCATAATATACAGCTCTTGGGTCTGCGAACCAGCACCATGCGCCATCGCCGGTCAGTTCCTTAGAGGACTGTTCCTGTACCTGCAAGCGGTATTCGGTTCCGGCCTGGAGGTTAACCTTGATGCCCTGCTGTAATTGTTGGCCGGTATAAGCGGCCCTGGAATTATCCGTCAGGTTTTCGAAGACATATTGTTTTTCGGGTTCTGCGGTGAACCATTCGGGGAACTGGTTGATTCGCGGCCAGTCAAGGGGCATGTTCATATTTGTTCGATGACGTGGGGTGTCGAAAAGGATTTTTCCTTTCCAGTCCTGGTCGGCACGTAAGGTAATTTTCAGAGCACCATCTTCCAAAACGGCACCGAAGGTTACATCCTTTCGCCACGGCTGAATGGTAAGGCCTTTTGTTTTCCAGAGGCAATACATAATTGTTGTTCTTGCAAAGTTGCCATCGCCGTGCCATCCTTCGATGATGCCGTCGTTCTTCTGCTTGCTCCACATTACTTTTGTTTCGCTGTCGAGCCACTGTGCGGCGGAGCGAACGGGCTGTCGGTTGTAAAGGTTAAGGGCACTTTCTATGGAGTCTGCGAAACCATCGGCACTTCCTTTTTCCCAGTCATAATTTCTGTAGTTTTCATTCAAGGCACCAAGGGCCCTGACAACAGCCCGGCGGTAGGCCTGGGTTTTATCAATAAGATAGACGGTGTAGAAACCATTGTATGTATAGCCCCAAGTGTCGGCAATACCTTCGGAGTGTTCGCCGGTCTGGGGATTGATGGTGTTATAAAAGAGGCCGTCACTGTTTCTGCCGACTTCGAGGATACGGTCGAGCATTTCGTGAATCGGCTTTTGATAGGCCTGCTTTTTCTGCGGCATCGCAAAATGGACTGTTGCGTATAGTTCACATAGACCGGAGACAATCTCGCAGCCGTGGTCCCGGAGTCTTAGTTTTGTTTCATCGTGTGTAGGATGGTGTTTGTTTAGCAGATAATAATCGCCGAGGCGGAGTGCCCATTGGAGGTATTTCTCATCAGCTGTCATCCAGTAGATGCGTGAAAGGACCTGGAGCATCTCGCCATTAACCTCGTGGCTTTTGGAGACGATTTTTCCATATTGGGTTTCAATTGGTGCGTGAAGCCACATATCGTCGAGCATCTCTATCATGCGGTCACACCAGGGGCTGTTTCCGAGCCACTCTGTCAGCGGCAGCAGGCCGTCCTTGATGTATTCGGATGCCCCGAACATAATGCCGTTCATATCGGGTTTGTCATCGCGGAAATCCTGCTTTGAAAAGCTGTACGTATCCGGCAGTGTCCCTATGCGGCAGGTAAGCTTAGTCTCGGTTTTGAGCATATCGAGCATACGTGTCTCGAAAAGCGGTCGGTCGGTGACGGCTGCGGTTAAGACCATAAAGGGGTAATTATCCGCTGCGCTATCAGCGGCGTTCCAGATGTCTGTATCCTTTGAGAGATTTCTTGGAATCAGTCCTGTTGCGGGGTCGGCGTGCCGGAGCCAGCCTTTAACAAAATCATTGCATCTGCTGAATCCTTCATTTGCGAGGCGTCCGTTTTCCAAAGCGCGGCTAAAAGCCGATGGGCTTTGTTCAGTGGAGGCGTCCGTCATAATTTCATAAATACGTTTGGCACCGGCTTCAGTTGTGCCGGAGAGGAGCCACCAGAGCCTTGCGGGACTGCCGGGTTCTATCTGGGAAGGTATGAGTTGGCGGCGGGAATCTTTTATTTCTTCCAGCCGGAATTCGGTTTTTGACAAATGCCCAGACAGAATATCAAGCGAAACGGAAACAGGGGTGTCGATTCGGGTATGCTTTCCGGCATCTACGGTAATTTTGGCAAGGGGTTCTTCGGCCCGGAGAGATTGAACTGCAGAACAGGTGAGTAAAATGAAGACGGTCGACAGTACTCTACAATTTATCATATTGGTTTTCCTTTTAGCTTAAGCTTTTGATTTGATATCAGGCTTACTGATACGAGGACAGGATAACATTTTGGGGCGGTTTAGTCCAACACTTACTTGTTATCGGCCGATATCTGCCAAAATGGCATATATTTTAGAATTTGAGCAATTTGTAACTGTTTGTTATAACTATAGTTGGAAAATCGATTTATTTGGGCACACTGTTTGCTTCTTAGTAGTGCCGGTGCATATTAGAATAACTGGTATTTGAAGAGGTTCAGGTATGAAATTCGACAAGTTTACACTGAAGGCACAGGAAGCTTTGGCGACCGCTCAGCAGATAGCGATGGCCAAATCGCACACGGTACTTTCATCGCTGCATCTTTTGAGCGCTCTTTGTAATGATGAGGCGGGTATGGCGGTTATGCTGATGAAGAAAATCGGCGCCAACGTTTCGCAGGTTAAAGATATGATAGAGGGCGAACTAAAGCGTCTTGCCGAGGGACAGAGCAACGGTCAGCTTATGCCCGAGCCTGCGCTTAATCAAATCATCCTCGATGCCCAGAATAAAGCCGACGCAATGGGGGACGAATATCTTAGCACGGAGCATTTGTTTATCTCGCTGGCTTCGGTACAAAGCGACGCCAAAGAAGTTTTGAGCCTTAACTCTGTCAGCCCTGAGCAGGTAGAAGCGGCTTTGAAGGAAATACGCGGCACCGCAAAGATAACCGACCAGAATCCGGAAGTTAAATACAAGGCTCTCGAACGTTACGGCATTGACCTTCTGGATATGGCACAAAAGAGAAAGCTCGACCCTGTGATTGGCAGGGACGAAGAGATTCGTCGCTGTATGCAGGTGCTGAACCGAAGGACGAAGAACAATCCAGTGCTGATAGGCGAACCGGGTGTTGGGAAAACCGCCATCGTCGAAGGCCTCGCTCAGCGAATAGTTGCGGGCGATGTTCCTGCGGGCCTGAAGAACAAAAGGATTATCGCGCTGGATATGGGTGCATTAATAGCCGGTACAAAATTCAGAGGCGAATTCGAAGACCGCTTGAAGGCCGTTCTCAAGGAGGTCATCGCGGCCGAGGGGCAGATAATACTTTTTATCGACGAGCTGCATACAGTTGTCGGCGCGGGCAAGGCCGAAGGCTCGGTCGATGCGGGCAATTTACTGAAGCCGTCACTTGCCCGAGGCGAGCTGCGGTGCATCGGGGCAACTACAATCGACGAATATCGAAAATATATCGAAAAGGACGCCGCTCTCGAACGGCGTTTTCAGCCAATCTTAATCGACCCGCCTACTGTTGAAGAGACCATAGCTATCCTTCGCGGCCTTAAGAACCGCTACGATACACATCACGGGGTACGGATTACCGATTCAGCTCTTGTTGCGGCGGCCACGCTTTCCAACCGCTATATCTCGGACCGGTGGCTTCCTGACAAGGCCATAGATTTGATTGACGAGGCGGCTTCGAAACTTCGAATTGAAAACGACTCACTGCCGGCAGAACTCGACAACATTCGCAGAAAGATTGTCCAGATGCAAATCGAGCGGGAAGCACTGAAGAAAGAAAGTGACGATGCCAGCAAAGAGCGATTGAAAAATATCGAAAAGCAATTGGCCCAACTGAGAAAAGAGGACGAGAAACTCACCTCACAATGGGAAAGTGAAAGAACGGAAATTGACCGGATAAAAAAACTTAAGGAAGAAATCGAAGATGCCCAAAACCAGTTCGAAAACGCCCAGCGAAAAGGGGAACTGGAGGCAGCCGCCCGTTTGAAATACGGCACAATCGCCGAGTTGAAAAAACAACTCGAAGAACAACAGGCCAAGCTTTCCGAATTTGACGGGGCGATAATACGCAACGAAGTTACCGAAGAGCACATCGCGGGAGTGGTATCCAAGTGGGCTGGAATACCCGTGGCCAGACTGCTGAGCGGGGAGCGGCAGCGGCTTATGAATATGGAGCAGGATATTGCCAAAAGGCTTATCGGGCAGAGCGAAGCGGTGCAGGCCCTTTGCAATGCGGTGCGTCGAAGCCGTGCGGGCTTAAGTGAGGCCGGCCGGCCTATTGGCTCATTTTTGTTTCTGGGGCCAACCGGCGTCGGCAAGACGGAGCTTTCCAAGGCCCTGGCGGATTTTCTTTTTAACGACGAAAACGCTATGGTTAGGATTGATATGAGTGAGTTTATGGAGCCTCATTCGGTTGCCCGACTTATCGGTTCGCCCCCCGGATATGTCGGACACGAAGAAGGCGGGCGACTGACCGAAGCTATCCGGAGAAAACCATATTCGGTCATTCTGCTCGACGAGATTGAGAAGGCCCATCCCGATGTTTTCAACATTCTGCTGCAGGTTTTCGATGACGGGCGATTGACCGACGGCAAGGGTCGAACCGTCGATTTTAAGAACACCGTAATCATTATGACGAGCAATATCGCCAGCCAGCAGATTCAGGAGTTGACTTCAGAAGAAAGCGCCGACTGGGAGATTGAGGCACACGTGAAGGAATCGCTGAAGCAGTACTTCAAGCCCGAATTCTTAAATCGGATTGACGAGATAATCGTCTTTCATATGCTCACAAAGGACGATTTACAAAAGATTGTCGATATTCAGCTAAACTACCTTGCCGAGCGTCTGCGAGGTCGCAAGATTAATGTTGAGTTCACCGAGGCGGCCCGCAAGTTGATTTCCGAGGAAGGCTACGACCCGATTTTCGGGGCGAGACCTTTAAAGCGAACGATTCAGCAGCGGCTGGAGAATCCGCTCGCCTCAGAACTGTTGGGCGGCAAATTCGGCGAGGACGACACCATAAAAATCGACGCCGATACTCACAGTTTCATCTTTGAAAAAGTCAACTAAGCTATATCATTTTGGTGGCGGGGCTTTTGGTTTTACGATGGTGTTTGTGGACGACTCCTGCGCAGGAAATAAAAGCAGCTTCCAAGCAGAAGCACCGTTCCCAGTATCGACATGAAACAGGTCAGTCCACGGAAGAAATCCAGCGCGGAGAGGTCTGCATGGGCAAGCTGGCTGTAAAGCATGACGCTGATTGTGCCGGTGTAGCCTATGGCGTCGGCTATATAGATGGCGAATACGGCGGTTCCGACGGCGCGTGTAGCGGCGATGAGGCGGTCGAAAAGAATCGCTCCGAGGGGTACATAAGCGAGGTATGTGCCGAGCCCTACGAGTACCATCCACTGGAAGCCACTGATTCGGCCGGCTTTAAGCAGGATGGTGCTGATGCCGAGAATGAAGGTGCCGCCTGCCATAATTATGAACACTGCTATAAGTCCGCGGCGGTTGTTTTTGATAAAATTAAGCGATGCGAGAGTTGCCAGAACACCGAAAGCGACAGCAAACTCCGCACGTGTGAAGACGGCGGATTTTCCTTCGCAGCCTAACTGGCGAAAAATCTCCACTCCGAAGTTGTCGCGGAATTCCCTGTATGCGTTCAGGAAAAAATAGACGATAAGCAGCAGGGCCAAACCGGGGAGGAAACGTTTTACAAAATCAATACGTTCGGCACCGTTCATAGTTTTTCGCCGGACGCGTGCGGCTATATCCAGCGGGTCTGGTTCCGGCAGCTGGTTTAGAAACCACACGGCCACAAGGAACATTGGCAAAAAACACAGGCCGGTGGTTACCGGCATCCAGGCTTCTGCAATGCCGAAGTTATTCATCAGCGACAAACCGATATCTTTGAAGACGCCGCTGGCAATGATATATGAGCAGCTCATACCGGCCAGCAGCAGTTCCGATGTTCGTCGTCCCTCGAGATATCTGACCACCAGCCCCCACATCATCCCCAATGGAAAGCCGTTTAGAAAAATGGCTATAACCTTCCAGTCGGCTGGCAATATCGCAAACAGCAGTAGGGCGGCTTCTGCGAGCAAAATCATCAATATCATTGCCCGGGCGCGGAATGCGCGGGTGACCTCCGAACAGAACTTGACTCCAAAATACTTGCACAGGCCGTAACCGAGGACCTGGCTCATTACCAGGGCGGTCTTGAGGTCGAAGTTTGTTCCGAGGAACTTAAGGCCCTCGTATTGAGCTGCGGCGAACGGCTTGCGGAAGGCGAACATAAAGAAATAGACGGCAAACGAGGCGGCAATAGAATACGACGCAAAAACCGACGCCGAGGCCGATTCAAGCCATAAGGTCAGTGAGCTTTTCTTTTTCTGCATCAGTTCCCCGAGCTTTCCAGAGATGTTGAGCGAATTTGGGGGAACTTCTTCAGGATTTCATTTTTGATGTTGACAGGCAGGCAGCCTGGAGAAGGTGTTTTTCGTAGATGTTCGACGATGAATCTTGCCCGTGTCAGGGCGTCGTCATCCTGTGGCATAGTCTGGCGCTTATCGCGGTTAGCCAGTTTTGGAACAAAGAATTCGTTATACATATTTTTGACAGTATGCTCTTCAGCAAGATAATCCTTACCGGGACCTTTCTCTATCATCAATTCCAGCGGCAGCGTTTCGTCATTTACCTCGATACCCCGCAGCACGCGTTGACACATACCCAGGATTTCATTATCCATCACAAGCTTATCATAAGACACAGTCAAGTCGAACTCCATCAAACCGGCGATGTCATGGATGTAATTGGCCCCTGACATTGCCACCAGAAGACTCGACATCGCACTTTCATAAGCAGCCTGAATATCTACGTCTTTTGCATCCGTGGTGCCGCCTGTGGAATACAATGGTATTTCGAGGTGTTGTGCAACCTGTGCAACGGCGGCGTTTATCATAGCCCTTTCGATGGGTCCGCCCAGATGGTTCATTGTTCTAAGATCCGGAATTGAACCTACGCTGCCACAAATACCGGGGGCGCCTTTTCGCACCGACTGGATAAGTGCAATGCCGCCTAAAGTTTCGGCGATGTGAGTCAGAACATTTCCCGCCAGTGTGACCGGCGCGGTGGTGCCGCAAATCGGCTCGCTGGGTACGACCACTGGTAAAGACTCTCGTGCCAGATAGCAGGTAATTTCTCCGTAGTCTTTATCTATCTTGAAGGGGCTTATAATCAGCGTAATGAAAGAAACGAAGGGTTTTTCCCGCAGGGCCTCGGGACTTCCCGCAAGCATCCCAGCCATTTGCACTACCTGCCGGCAGCCCGCCAGAGAGTAAATGCCGCCCATGATATGTTTGGTTGTATTGTCCAGGGAGTGAAAAAAACGGTTTACATCGATGTCATCACGATTTTCGATTTCGTTCGGGAAAACGTTGATGGTAAAGACATGGACATTTTCGAGATGGTCGGTAATTTTGGCATTTAAAGCAACGTCTTTTAAGAGGGACGGACGGCGCTGTTGGCTGTCGGGGTCCAAGACATAAATTGCAGTTCCGCCGGTGCCGTAGTGGACTCGATTTTTCTCCAGAACGGCATCGAAATTGCCGTCCCGCGAATAAAGAGTAAGCGATGATGGATTAGATGCTACGGCATCTTCGACTAAAGCTTTCGGCAGCTTTACCACCCTGGTATTCGGGTCCATTTGAGCCCCGGTATCCTCAAACGCTTTCCATGCCGTCTCCGAATATACGGCCATGCCCGAACGTTCCAAAATCTCGAACGAACAATCTACAATCTTCTTTATATCGCCGGCCCTTAGTGGTTTGTAGAGGGAGGCCATCAGCCCACATCGTTTATGTTTCGATTCGTCGGTATCTATCTGCTCCATGTTTCTATTTTTTACAAAAGAATCAACCGAGAGCCGCCGGTTCGATTTCTTTCGACCTGTTGTTTTTATTGCAGTTTACACTCGGCCCAGAGGAACGGCCCAACTGTTTTATTGTTCAGTTCCACTCCCAGGCCGGGGCGGTCGGATATCGGCATGAAGCTGTTTTTAATATCCAGCTCCGGGGCGTGGTCCACGATGTCCCAGTGTTCGGGCACACGATACGGGTAAATTTCCTGGATAGCAAAATTGGGCATACATGCATCAAGCTGCAGGGCTGCTGCTGTTGCAACCGGACTGGAACAGGTATGCAGTTGTATCCTCATTGAATATACTTC
>CAZTKW010000077.1:7030-10266 GCA_964614315.1 uncultured Pirellulales bacterium | reverse complement strand
GGTGCCTTCAGGCACGTAAATATTGCGTGATGAGAATCGGGGAAGAAGCGAAGCTGAGTAATCTTTATTTTCGCAAGTTTTATTTTATAAAGTTCTCTTATCAACCACCCTTTTTGATTTTCCCATACTTCTCTCTATGGTTTTAGGTTCTACAAGAGTAACTTTAACGCCGATAGAAAGCACCGAATCAATCTGTTTTTTGATTTTTGTCTGAAAATCGGTCATCACTTTTGCCTCATCCGAGAAGATGTTATCTTCCACCTCCACCAGGACCTCGACTTCGTCAAGTCTGTGTGATTTTCTGTCCACAACAATTTGATAGTATGGCTGAACGCCTTCGATACCAAGCAACACATCTTCAATCTGAGACGGAAATACATTAATGCCTTTGACCACTATCATATCATCTGTTCGCCCCTTAATTCTGCTTGAACGCGGACTGGTTCTGCCGCAACGGCACGCAGCATAATCGATACTCACAATATCACTTGTCCTGTATCGAATCAGGGGTATTGCCTGCTTGGTAAGGGTAGTAATCACAAGTTCTCCGTCGTTACCATCGGGGACGGGCAGGTTTGTATCGGGGTCGATAATCTCAGGATAAAACACATCAGAAAAGATATGCAGACCATTCTTGTAAGTGCACTCCTGTGATACACCAGGGCCGATTATCTCGGAGAGTCCATAGAGATCAGCGGCATGAAGTTTTAATTCGTTTTCAATATCATTACGTATTGATTCACTCCATGGTTCAGCTCCAAAGGTGCCGATTTTCCAGCTGCTTTGACGAGGGTCAAGCCCCATTTCTTTTGCCTCTTCTGCTATATAAAGTGCGTAGCTGGGAGTACAAGAGAGGATTCTCGGTTTAAAATCCTGCATAATTTTCAGTTGCCGTTTTGTCTGTCCGGAAGACGTTGGTATTACGGTAATTCCCATCTCCAAGGCACCGTAATGTAGTCCAAGGCCACCGGTAAATAAACCATAACCATAAGCATTCTGAAGCGAGTCACCCGGTTCGGCACCTGCACAACATAAGGCCCTGGCCATAACATCCGACCATAACTTAACATCATCTTTGGTATAACCAACAACAGTAGGATTTCCGGTGGTACCGCTGGAAACATGAATTTCGGCGACACTTGTTTGAGGAACGGAAAACATCCCAAAAGGATAATTTTCCCGCAAGTCTTCCTTGGTTGTAAAAGGCAGCTTCACAATATCATCGATGGCTTTGATGCCATCGGGAGAAATACCGGCAGCATCAAATTTGTTTTTATATACAGGGCAGTTCCTGTAGACATAGGCTGCAAGCCAGCTAAGATACTCAGATTGAATATTTTTCAATTCATCCAGGTCCATACACTCTATTTTTTCATTCCATATCATTTTAGAGCAATACTCCTTCCATCAAAAAAAACCTTCAGGTTTTGTTCGAGTAAATTTTTTGAAAAAACCCTGCTCAAAGCCATAGTCCAACTTTTTTCTTTTATAGTTAAATGTGTTGATAAAACACCAATGAGAAAAGTATTCAAATGCCGGGGATTTGCAATTTTCTCTTCAGCCTTATCGAGATAAGCCGTCAGGTCTTTTCCGCCTTGTTTTAGGAACGGTTTAAGTCTGAGATGTTCATCTGCGTGAAAACACACTAAAAAATCGGCTTTGCGGCAACTTACAAGCGGAGAATAAACCTTCCTGCCAAATCTTACATGGGATTCTACAGAACCTCCTCTTTGTGCCATCCCGTGAACTTCAGATTTTTTAACATGATAGCCTTCATAAAAAGCAGCTAAAGCACAAATTTCAGAAGCTTTTAATATCCCCTGTCCGCCGATTCCCCCAAAGACGATATTGCAAACTTTATTCTTCATTTTTTTTGAGCGCTCCAGAGGGACAAATACTAACACACAAGTAACAGCCTACACAGATATCACGGGCTATTTCAATAAAGCCGGCATCTATTTCTTTTATTGCGGGACAATCTGTTTTAAGGCAAAGACGGCATTTTTTGCACAATTCCATATCGTAAAAAGGAGCCGGTTTACGGCTTCTGTCAATCATCTTGCAGGGACTTCGTGCAATGATTACAGAAAGGGCTTTTTCGCTGACCCTTTTTTCCACAAGCTTTTCAAATTCAGTGATGTCAGTATGGTCTATAACATCCACATTATCTGCGCCGCAGCTTTGACAAAGTTTTTCAAGGTTTAGTTTTTTAGTGGTTTCATTTCGAATTGTAAGGCCTGTTGCGGGGTTTTGCTGGCCGCCAGTCATAGCTGTAATAGAATTATCAAGAATAATGATAACGCCTTCAGCTTTATTGTAAGCAGCATTAATAAGCCCGGTAATACCGGAGTGAACAAAGGTTGAATCACCAAGAACGCCGACAATTTTTTCGTTTGGCAAAGCTCTTTGCAGGCCTTCGTTTACGGTAACACCAGCTCCCATGCAAATACATGTGTGCAACGCTGACAAAGGCGGGAGGCAAGCAAGTGTATAACAACCGATGTCACCAGCTACGAGTAACTTGAGTTTCTTAAGTGCGACAAATACAAATCTGTGTGGACATCCGGCACAAAGCAAAGGTTTACGTACTTTAGATTCAGCTTTCTTTTTGCCATTGCCTTTTACAATGTCACTAATAAACTCTGTACAGAGTTCACCAACACGGAAGGACGGGTCTTTTGCCCTGAATTTAATACCTAATGCCTTAAGGTGTTGCTCGATAAATGGATCGAGTTCTTCAACCAAGACAACATTTTTTACCGTTTTAGCAAATTCGGTAATTTTCCTATCACAAAATGGATATGTCAGTCCGAGCTTCAAAACAGAAGCATCCGGATAAGAATCTTTGACGTAATTGTACGCAACACCAGAGGTGATAAAACCTAATTTTTTACTTCCCTTTTCAAGACGATTAAATCGGCTTCTTTCAGAAAGAGACAGGAGCTTTAACAATCTTTTTTCAACGAAGGTATGCCTGGCCCAGGCATTTTCAGGAACCATGACATATTTGGCAATGTCTTTGTTAAATTTTGGCGGTTCAACTTCGATTCGCTCTGAAAGTTCTACATTTTCTTTGGTATGCGAGATTCTCGTTGTCATTCTAAGCAGTACCGGGGTGTCAAATTTTTCGCTTATTTTGAAGGCCTCTTTAACATACTCTTTTGCTTCTGCCGGACAGGCAGGTTCTAAAATGTGCAACTTGGCATAGATAGCAACCCATCTGGTATCCTGTTCGT
>CAZTKW010000077.1:0-7020 GCA_964614315.1 uncultured Pirellulales bacterium | reverse complement strand
AAAGGATCCATGGCCGCATTAAGCCCGACATGTTTGCAGGCAAACAGGCTGCGTCTTCCCCCGATAGCTGCACCAAGGGCAACTTCATACGCAACTTTTTCATTAACCGACCATTGGGTATCAATTTCGTGGAATTCTGCCAGAGTTTCGAGTATTTCAGTTGATGGAGTACCGGGATATGCACAGGCGACACTAATCCCTGCTTCCCATGCACCATAAGCCAAAGCCTGGTTGCCCGACAGAAGTGTTTTAATTGCTTTTTTTCTTTTAATCATAAGAACATTATTTATAACAATATACTGATATGATTCAACGAAAAAACCCGGCCAACAGAACTGGGCTTTTTAACAAATTCTGTCATTTACTAGAATGTATATTCAACATTAGCACTCAGGAATAAATCGCGATCTCTGGTGCTTTGAACATAGTAACTGCCAGGAATAAAATATTCGGTAAGTAACAAAATGAAAAGCATAAAGAATTTTATGAACAAAGACCAATTCACAAAACACAGTGGAATCGAACTTTTGGAAATTTCCAAAGAGACCTCCAAAGCCGGGGTTGGTTTTTTTATATAACCGGTGGAGGAGAAGAATTTTGGAAAAACCGGGGAATTTTCTTGCATAATGTGCATGTAATACGTTATAATAATAATAGAGAAATAAATATTGTCGGAAAGAAAGGAATAAGGCCGGCGAAAAAAGTAGTTATTATAAATATTTGTTTGCTATCATAAATTAACAGTCTTTTATCATACCTAACCGGCCCTTCCTAAATGTAACTCAAACCGAATGTTTTGTGCCAAAACGATTGAGGTTTCGGGTTTTTTGGCGTTAGCGCTTTGTTTTTAAGCTGTGCAGGAGATGCAAAATGAGCGCTAAAAAAGGAAATTTTGAGCATAGCCCAGGGAAGTTCGAACAAGCCGGAAGTAAAGATGAGCGTGCAGGTAGCGCATGTCGGCTGTCATAATATTTTAATCATAAATTTGTGCAAGGAGATGCAAAATGAAAAAGAGGCTTTTTTACATTTTGTTAGCACTTTTGTATTGTCTGTCTCTTTTTGTGCTGATACCGGTGAGGCTGGCTTTGGCATTGGTTGACAAAAAAAGCGGGTAAATCCGGTACGGGAACAAATCAGGGCAATAAAAAAAGAACAGGTTAGCAGTAGGGCCAAGGGCAGAGCAGTTGAGCGGTAGAAAGTTGAACAGTAGAGGTATTACTTAAATGATTTCGAGGCCGACAGTTGTGATGTCGTCAATTTCGGAAGGTCTTATTTTCTGTTTTTGTGCAAGGTCATTAAATCCGTCAGTCATTTGTTCGATAGGCAAACCGGTGATTTTGGTAAATCCTTCATTGAAGCTAAAGCCGGTTTGGTCGTCGAAACTTCCGATGAATGGCTCTGCACCGTCAGAGTAGAGGAAAAGTTTATCACCGGGCTGAAGCTGAATTGTCTGCTCCTGGAATTCAGCCTGTTCAAAGATTCCGAGTAGAGAGCCCCGCAATTCGAGTTTTTGAATATCCCGAGCCGGCCTTATTAGAATGGGATATGGGTGGCCGGCACGAGCATAGGTGAGCTGGAGGGTATTAATATTGAGCAGACAATAGCAACAGGTTGCAAACTGATATCCTGAGAGCTTCTGGGCGGTCATTCGCTTGTTTAGATTGGTTATAACTTCGGAGGGGGAGAATATACGGTAACTGTTGTTTTCAGTCTGACGCATAACGAGTGCCTGTTTGAGGAATATTGTCAGAAGTGCGGCAGGAACGCCGTGGCCGACAACGTCAGCGACGTAAAAGCCTATGTGATGCTCGTCGATGCGTACGATGTCGTAGATGTCTCCTGAGACCCACTCAGCGGGGAGAAAAGTAGTGGCCCAACGGAGGTTGTCGCAGGCGGGCATTTGTGTGGGGAGGAAATCCCGCTGAACGATGCCAGCCATTCGAAGCTGCTCTGCGAGGTTGTCGATGAGGGCTTCGGTCATGCTGAGCTGTTCAGCGAGTTCATTGCTGTATGTTCCGGCAGCTGCTGGGGGGACGAAAAGAGTTCTTTTACGGCATTCGAGGTTTATGCTGACTGTCGCCCAGAGGTCTTCTATTGAAAGAGGCGAGGTTAGATCAGAGGCCTGGGCTCCGTTACCGAAGAAGATAGTGTTGATTTTTTCGGTTTCAAGATATTCGGTCATCTCAGTTAATTTCTGCCGCTGGGGGGCGTCGAGACCCTCGGGGTCAACAACTACGGTTCCTATGAGGTCGAGGCGGGTGCATACATGGGGGAACATTTCCATGGGGAGAATTTTGAATGAAAGTCCCTTCTGCTTCAAGAGTCTCATTATCTCAGGGGGCATCTGCGGTTGGTTTGCGAGGTATAGAACATCGGTGAAGGTTTCGAGGACTTCAACAGCAGTTTCTAATTCTGTATTTGTCATTTTTGCCTTTTCGGTGCAGTCAGATTATAGGACCTCAAATCCATAATTATTATGGCAAAATCCTTATAGATAATTTCGTCCTGTTGGGGGTGTGACTTTGGGTTTTTCCGTTTTTTTTGCGGAGGTTTTTTACGAAGGGGCCGTAAGGTCAGGAATTCTATGGGGCTTATTGCGTTCGGAGCGGGGGGTTAGCTGGTTAGCCTGATTCCGTTTTTCAATTTTAGATTCAGCGTTCTTACTTTATCCTCGACAAAAATTCGTCCTGAGATATCGCGGGCGACACCGACAAAAGCGATTTCATTTCCGTTTTCATCTTTAATGGGAGAACGTGAAACAGAGATGGGGAATTCGCTTCCGTCTTTTCTTATGTGGTAAATTTCCACCTCGGTCTCGGCAGGTTCGGAAGTTTGAAATGGCTGGGTATCATCTGCGTCTGTGCGTTCCTGCCTGCAGAGGATGTCGCAGTTTTTGCCGATAACTTCTTGCTGCTGATAGCCGTAAGTGTTGCAGAAAGCGGTGTTGACGAAGATGATGGTGTTATTCAGAGCAGTAATATAAACACTGTCATTGGTGCTCATAACAGCGGCCGAGAGCAATTGTACCTGTTCCTTTGCTCTTTTGTGGTTGATTGCGTTTTCGATTGTTATGGGAATTGCTTTGAGGTAGTTTCGCTGGATGTCTTTTATGAGATAATCGTATGCTCCGGCTTTCCAGGCCTTTATGGCGACTTTTTCATCGCCGACACCTGTGACAAAAATCACCGGTGCATCATCCACCAAGCCGAGGACATCAAAAGCGGTGCCATCACCAAGGGAGTAGTCGGCTATGATAATGTCGAATTTCTGTGAGTCCAATACGCTCTGAGCTTCGGCAACAGAAGTAGCTTCGATATAATCGTATGGCAGCTTTTCCTCATCTACGAGGCGTTTGAAGGCCATTCGATAGAGTTTTTCGTCTTCTATCAATAAAATTTTGTATCTTTTATTTTCCATAACCTTTTCTCCCATTTGGCACTTTTGTAAAAGCTTCTAGCGGGTCAACTTTCCCTAATATTTTTGAATACATTTCCCGTACCATTATCCTTGATAAGCATTATTTGCGGTGGTTTCTGCGACGGCAAGTTCTTCTTCTTTTAACTTCGGCAGAGTGAAGAAAAAAGTGCTTCCGATGCCGAGTTTTGATTTGACCCAAACTTTGCCTTCGTAGAGTTCGACGATTTTCTTTATAACCGTAAGGCCGATACCGGTGCTTTGAAATTCGTCCTTTGGGGATAAAGTCTGGAACATTTGAAAGATTCTTTCGAAGTGTTTCTCTTCGATACCGGGCCCGTTATCAGTAACGCTGAACTTCCAGAAGCCGCTTTCCTCGACACAGCCGATTTCTATTTTCCCTTCGGGTTTATCCATATATTTAACGGCATTGCTCAGGAGATTTTCAAAGACCTGCCTGATTCGCGTTTCTTCACATTTAACTACGGGTAACGGGTTTTCAATTGTAATGTTGATGTTGTCCGGCGGAGCGACCATATCAATAACATCGGGTACAATGGCATCGAGATTGATATGGACATCCTGTTCCCTGGTTCTCCCGACCCTGGAATACTGAAGGACGCCATCAATCAAGTTGTGCATTCTTTCGACCTGTGCCATAAGCAATTTGATTTGCTCCCTGCCGTTATCGTCGAGTTTGTCGGAGCAGTCTGCTGATATCCAATCAGCCAAAGTTTTAATTCCCCAGAGCGGGGCTTTTAAATCATGAGAAATGATATATGCAAAATCCCTCAATTCCTGTATAAGTTCGGCTTGTTTTTCCTCTGCCAGCTTTCGTTCGGAGATATCTCGTGCAACTGCTAATATGTAGTTTCTTTCCTTTTGAATGACGTATTTGAGGCTGATTTCCACGAAGAAAGTAGTTTCATCTTTGCGTCTGTAGCGACCTTCTTCAATAATATCGCCCTCGATCTTTAAGTCCCTAAGCCTGTCCTGCCATGAGAGGTCGTCCGGTATAAATTCGTTGATGTTTTTGACTGTCATATCGAGGAATTCTTCCCTTGTATAGCCAAGAGAGTCACAAGCTCTTTCGTTTACATCGAGGAAGCGTCCCCATTTGGGTTCTATAACAAAGATACAGTCATTTGAACGGTCAATGAGATTTCTAAACAGATGCAGCCTTTCTCCGGCCTGTTTGAGTTCAGCAACCCTTCCCAGTCTCTCAGCAACCGCATCCAGCATATCACGTTCATCTTTGATAAATGGGCTTTGGCCAGCATCAGATTTTTCACCGAGATAATAAATCTCAATTTTCCCGGCTTTTTCCTCTCGCACTTTTATGATAGCAAACTGGCTCTGTTCGCTTTTGGCGAAGTTCTTTGTTTTATAAGGTATTCCATCAAAAGTTATTCTTACACCGATTTTATCAGGATGTTGATAAGTGTTTCTAATCAGGTCGGTAGTATTTTGCACAATCTGTTCCAAGGAAGTTTGAGGCGGCTCAACGAGTCTGGAGAGGCCATAAAAACAATCAAGCTGCTTAACTCGCTGTTGTAAATTTTTCTGTGCTAATTGGCGATGAGCAATTTCTTCTTCGAGTTTTGCCGTTCTTTCGTGCACCATTTCCTCAAGCCTTGTATGTGATGCTTTTAATTTAGGCACCATGTCATTGAAAGACTTAGCAAGCGAGCCTATTTCATCATTTGACTTAATTTCTATTTTTGTTTCAAATTCACCCTTTCCAATCTTAGTTATAGCATCCTTGAGTTTTATGATAGGATTTGAGATTTTCTTATTGATAAGATAACGAACGATGATTACCGCCAGGAGTCCGATAGCAGTTGCGATAACACTGACCACCGCCTTGTTCCAGGCAGATTTTCTAATATGCTCAGTTTGGCTGATTATCTCATCTCTTGTATTTTTTTCCAAGTGTTTTGCAATTATCTGGGCCTTATGTAATAGCGGTTCGAGGTCACTTCTAAAAAAGAGGAGGGCCACTTCATTTCCTTTTTCTTCCTGAAGTTCTACAGTTTTATTAACCAAAGGTATGAAATCATCTATTTTGGCTTTCAATTTTTCAAACGCCTTTGTTGCTCTTACCCGTTTTTCTTCTCTCTCTGAAAGCTGAATTCCAAGTTTTGCAGCATCTTTCCAGATTAAACCGAATTGCTCTAATTTATAAGTACTTTTTTCAATTGCTGTTCTTGCCTGCTTTTTTGCTTCCGAACTCTGTGCCGCCGTATCCAATAAGAGTTCTCTGAGTTTCGAATTAATTCGTTGAATGTAGTAGCTAATCTCTGAAGCTGCTTTTAGCTCCTTGGAATTGCTTAATAGTATCTGGTCAACATCGAATAGTATTTGGGTGTCGTATTTAATAGCAAAAGTGCCAACGACTCCTACTAACAGAGCTATTGCTATAAATCCCAAGATTAATTTGTGACTTATTTTCATTTACTCACCTCTTTTAATGGTTTTTGTCTATCGCTTTGCTGTCTTGCGGGTTTGAATGTAGGAGGCCGTTATTTTTTAAAATCCTCTTCGGCCTCCATCAAAGAGCAAAGTTGTTACCGCAGAGCGATTTTTTTTACTTGTATTTTCTATCGTCATTTTTTCCTTACTGTGTAAGGTCTTAAATCCGGAAGCCTTAAACGGTTCATTTCAAAATACAACAAAAAAACCGACGAATTCAGCCAATCTTAGAGTTTTTGTTATAGGACTTTCGGCCGATATTCCGACAGTACTAACAATAAGTAATTTCGTCCTAAAAAGGGGTGTACTTTGCGTTTTTTTGGCTTTTTCCTGTCCTGCGTGAATAATAGCGCTCAAACTTTTTGTGTTTGTATCGTTTATAGGGTCTATTTGGCAGTACAGGATTTATAGAGCGTGTATAGAAATTGACCTTATTGCGGTATTTTTCAGTGCATTCAGGCGGCGAAGATTGCCGAGCCGATTCGAAGGATGGTAGTTCCCTCTTCTATTGCAATTTCGTAATCCGAACTCATCCCCATACTGAGTTCAGTAAAGTCCTGTCCGACTACTTTTTCTCCCTGCATCTCGATAAATAATTCTCTTGCTCGAACAAAGCAGGCCCGAATCACGTCCTTATTATACGTCAGGGGGGCCATTGTCATCAGGCCAACGAGTTTTAAGTTTTGTAGGGTCAGCATCTGCTCGGCCAGATGTGTGGCCGCTCCCACGGGGACTCCGTATTTCTGCGGTTCTCTTGAGGTATTGACCTGGAGAAGGACTTCGGGGCATAAGTTTAGTTTGGCGGCAGAAGTATTTATCTCTTCAGCCAGTCGAAGAGTGTCAACGGAATGTATCAGAGAAACAATGGGCAAGACCTGTCGAACCTTATTTCTCTGCAGATGGCCTATCATATGCCAATTGACTTTGTGGGGATGTGGCGATTCCAAATCGGAGTTTTCGAGAAAGTCAGCTATCTGAGCAGAAACTTTTTTCAACTGCTGAACGCGGTTTTCACCAAGGTCGGTGAAGCCCAGGTTAATAACTTCTTTTACAGCCTCGACGGTGGCGGCTTTTGTTACAACGACGAGTTTTATTTGGCCAGGATTTCTTCCGATGCGCGTGCAGACGTCACCG
>CAZTKW010000076.1:0-10342 GCA_964614315.1 uncultured Pirellulales bacterium | reverse complement strand
CAAGATGACCGCCCGTTACATCCGGTGTTGACTCAGTCTCGGGATAAATCATTATCGAATCCTTGAAGTTCCTGGTTAGACGGATTTCACTTGTGTTCGGCTCCTCCCACGGCTGAACATAGTGATTGTATAAATCAATCCTGCCCTTGCTGCCGTTGATAGCAATATGTTGGCCCTCGTATGCCAGGGTGGCATCAAGATTATATGAAGCCAGCACGCCATTAGCATACTTTATCATAACGGTGTTGGTATCATATGTATCAAGGTCGGCCCGGTACAGGCAGGCATCTCTCAGGTACCCGTCCTCGGACTCACAATTCACATAAAGCTCCATAAGGTCTCGATTTTTCGTTATGTCGAAGTAAAATTCACACTTTGATTTATGCGGGCACCCGCGACATTTGACAGAACGGAAACGTCCGTTACTACCGTACTTTTTAAGGGCGCCATAGGCAATAACTTCCACAGGGTCCGACTCTAACCACCAGTTCAGCTCATCAAAATGATGGCACGCCTTGGTCACAAGCAGAGACCCGCCGTTTTTGATATACCCGTGCCAGCGGCGAAAATATGATGCTCCATGTTCGATATCCAAAAGCTCGTCATAATTGACAGAATAGATTTCTCCAATCTCACCTGCCATAATCAGCTCTTTGACTTTAGCCTCACCAGGCCCGTAGCGGGCGTTAAAGGTTACAATGATATTCTTTTTGTATTTTTTCTGTGCTTTGTTCAATTCCCTGCACTGCCCGCTCTCGGTTGCAAATGGTTTCTCACATATCACATCACAGCCCAACTCCATTGCACGAATAACGTACTGTGGATGGAATCGGTCAACGGTGGTTATAATGACCGTATCCGGCCGGGTGGTCTGTATCATCTTATCGAAATCAGTGAAAGTAGGGGGCTTTTTGACAAACTGCCCGCTTACATACTCGGCACGCTTGGAATTTGTATCGCACAGCCCCACTACCTCCACATAGTCGGAGTATTTTTTCTCCAGGGGCGGACCCCACGTCTTCAGGCACCGCCACCCTGTCCCGACTACGGCCGCCCGACGTCCGAGTTTCTCATTCGGTTTGTATATGGCCTCTTTTGCCGCTGCCCCCTTGTGCTGCCGGGAGCATGAAGCAAGCATACCACCGGCAAAAAGACCACCGGCAACTCTTGTGCTGTGAGCAAGAAATTCTCTACGGTCTATGTTACGAGCCATTTTAGTTCTCCTAACCATTAAAAAGTCAAAGTTCGGATTTATTTTTCTATCAACTTATGCATTTGCTATCCAGACAACAATAAGAATTATCGTTGCAACGCAGGCCCAGCCGACCAGAAACCCTACTACAGAGGTAAGCGATGGGATGGGAATTTCGAGATTGGTATTTGGGAAGATGTTTCGCTTGGGAAGCACAGTCGCACCTGCAGGCAGCGTACAGGGCGCCGATACCTGTTCGCCGGGCTTAATAGGTGCTCGCAGGAGTGCGTAAAAATTGTCGAGCTTTTCTTTATTGACCGGCTTCGTCAGGAGACTCACAATAATCCCGGCCAGGAATCCCGCTGTCAGGTAAAAAACCATCTGCCACGGCAGATAGATTTCCACGCCGGCATCTTTCTCTACGACAAATCTTAAGTAATCCGCTCCCGGCAAATTACTCACAGCACAAATAAAGAAACCCTGTGCAGTCAGCCACCACAGCGCTATTGCTGCCAGTGCAGCAGCCCACGCCCCGGCAACGGTGGTACGTCTCCAGAAAAGTCCAAGCCAGAAAACAATGCCCATTATCGGAGTGATTTTCCAGAACACTTCCAATCCCTGGATCACCCCGGACAGCCAATAGGCATAAACGACGCCTCCAGCCACTATTACAACAGATGCAATGCGGGCAACGAGAATATAATGTTTCCTGTCTTGGTCCGCCTGAAAGTATTTGTAAATATTTTCCGTCAACAGTGCCGAAGCACATATCATTAGTGCGTCGCAGCTACTCATCACAGAAGCCAGAATCGCTGCAATGAAAATTCCAAGTATTCCCGGCATGATTTTCGGCAGAAAGTCGCCCGCCACCGCTCCGAAAACCTTGTCCGGCTCTATGCCCGTTCCGGCAAAATAAACAATAGCGGCAACTCCCGTCAGGCACCATGGAATTGTGCACAATCTCTTGACCAGAGGGCCAAACATAAAACCAACTCGTCCTTCTATCTCCGTCTTTCCCGCGGCACAATTTGCCATAGTGTGCGGCTGGGCCACTATGCCCACCAGTGCATTGACGGCAAGAACCACAATGTAAAAAATTCCGATGTCCTGTGGAGCCACCAGCGATAACATATGTGGGTCCTTTATCGATTCGCGCAGGCCTTCAAATCCTCCCACCGCGTTCAGTATGAACGGAAGAAGCAAAAACGAGAAGATAATCGTCAATATCCCCTGGATAAAATCGGTTACAATAGCAGCCGCAAGCCCGCCGGCAACTCCATATATCACAAATATCACTGTTAAAACGGCGATAGCAAGGTTAGCGGAAAGTAAACCGCCGGTGCAGGCGGAAATCACTTCACCTGAGCCTTTGAGCATAACAGCCAGGCTGACTACAAGACTCAAAACTCCGATTACCGCAAACAGCATTGAAACGCTGCGATTGAATCTGGCCTCAAAAACATCAGAGGTGGTTATTGCACGAAACCGCCTCATTACAGGAGCAATCAGCCAATAGAAAGGCGTCACCGGCAGCCATAACCACTGGTACCAGATACCGGACAGTCCGTTTGTGAAGCTTTTGGAAGAGACGCTCACCGCCTGGTCCGAATGGGTGCCCGAACCGAAAGCAAACATTATCATCATCAATTTGCCGAATCGGCGGGGCATAAAGTAATCGTCGCTGCTCTTTATTTTCCTCGCAGCCCAAAGCCCGATTACGGTCATACCAATCAGGTAAAATACCAGGACAAAAATGTCAATAATATGCATTCCCATCAGTTTCATAATCGCTATACCTCAAAAATTGTTATCTAATCAAACCTAATAATGGTCGGATACGTTTTTGATGGTCGCATTATAAAGAAAAACCGCTCAAAGACAAGAAATGAAAATATTTACCCTGTAACTAACCGGCCTCAGGCTGATTCCCACAGTTTCATCCCGTTTCAAAAGCAAATTCCCAAAAGATACGAATTTACACACAAGAAGCGAAGCAAAGAGCCCGGAACGGAATAAAACGAGTCATTTTTCCCCTTGTTAACCCCATTCTCACCTGCTTGCCCTATCTAATTCCAAAAAGGGCCTTCGCCGATGCCCCCCACCTGCGGGCGTCGCTGATATCACAGGCCGGCTTGATAAAGAGCCCAAATTTCCCCCCCTGACAACGCCCGGTTATATACACGAACATCATCGATGATACCGTTGAAAAATGCGTAAGAACTATCACACCCGATATATGCGTTGTAATTAACACCACTGCAGCCAACCGATGAAACCTCGGCTTTGGGAATTCCGTCGACATAAATTTTCAGGCTGGAACCGTCATTCGTACCGGCAAGGTGATACCACTGCCCTGTATTAATCGCCTCCGGCGAGACCGCCTCGAGATAACTTCCGCCCCCAATATAAAACGATGGCTGATTATTGTAAGTATAAAGGCTGTAACCATCGTAACTCCCATTATATTGAGCCAGCACAGTATTATAAGTTTCAAAATCGCTCGCATATATCCACCCAGCCACGGTTACAAGGTTGCCTTCCAAAGCTGTTATTGGAGATAGTTTAACAGAATCCATAAATCCGTCACTTGCCAGTCCATCAAACTCAAGTGCATAGTCTCCTGCCTTGCCGCTCACCCAGTCTGGCTCCCCTCTGAGCGTTCCATTGTTACCGTTGCCGCTTGAGTCATAAGCGATGGTGCCGGTGCCCTCCTCAAACTCCCACCAGCCGACAAGATGAAAATCAGGCTCACCAAGCGTTGAAAAACTCCAGAGGTCACCTACTTCTGTGCCTCCGGAACAAATCTCATCAACACGCCAGTAGTAGACAGTATCCCTGTCAAGATTGCCGGCGTCATAGCTGTTGACATCGAAATTACCAATATACTCATCTGAAAAAGTGTTGGCATCTTTGACATCATTGAAATTGGTACCTAGGTAAACATCATGTGATATTGCAAACCTTCCCGGCGACCAACTGAGAACAACATCATTCGGTTCCACGCTATAAGCTGTATCAGTCGGACAGGGGTTAAATGCTGTGAAGTCCGAGAGATCCTTTGTAGTGAAACTCCACACCGTACCTGCCACTATAGAATTTGCATTGACCTGGTCAATACGCCAGTAATGAGTTGCTCCAACTGCAAGACCATCAAAATCGTAGTTCGTAGAATCCCAGCTATTAGAACTCTGACGGCCCTGATACTCGCTTGAAAAAATATTGGCGTTTTTCACACCTTCCAGGGACATCCCGAAATAAACATCGTGCAGCATGGCAAATTTCCCCGGCGTCCATTCAAGAACAACTTCTAGCGCTACGCCGGCAGCAGTATCAGCCGGATTAGGATTGCGGGCTTGTGTAATATAACACTCCTGCCAATGCTCCACAAAAATCGCCAGGTCATATATATCGACAATTCCATCGCCGGCGGCGGGGGCTATGTCAGCCGATGGTATCCCGGGCACATCCAGCCATTGAGACGCCAGAATTGCAAAATCAAAAAAGTCAACATCGCCATCTCCATCGATATTCGCAATGTTAATTCTTGGGTAGTGGTAACCCATATCTACAACGCCTCCATCACGCGTTTGGTCCGTTCGTGTTGTAAATTCGTTCATTTCCAGATTGACAGCCGTATCACTGCCCGAATCCACACATGGACTATTGCTTCCCTGACCCGCACTCGTCTGGCTCAAATAATAATCCCCTGATGGACCGGTTACAAATAACGGGTCGGCGTTGATATTTCCCGTGCCCGAATGACCGCCTTGGATGTCGTTGTAATAAATTGCCGGGATAACATATTCTTCCTCATATATCTGAGGAAATATATTTCCCCATAAGATACTGTTTTTCAGAACTGGCGTTCTGTTAGTTGTACATTTAAAATGAACTCCGCTGCCAGTGTTGCCGACCAGGGTGCAATTATAGATTTTTGTACTTGTAGAAGTAAGATAGATTGCGCTGCCGAAATTGCCAAAAAACAGGCAATTTCTTATGGTGGCATAAGAACCATTGTCATTGCGGGCACATAGACCTGCGCCATCCTGAGCCGAATTGCCTGTAAAAATACAATTTTTAATCATCAGAGGAACGGTGGTACCATCGTCTATGCAAATTCCTCCACCTTCAAGACCCGACCAATTACCACTGATAAAACAATTGCTGAGTTTCGCACCGCTCCGCTCAAAATATATCCCACCACCGAAAATATTTGTAGTGCGACAATCAATGACTTTGCAGTTGGTAATCGTTGGACTGCTGCTATTAACATAGATTCCACCCCCATGGTCCGAACTATTACCGTCTATTACGGTAAAACCATCTAAAACAGAATCATTTTCTTCATGTCCAGTGAAGATAAAACCTCGCCCATTGTCTTCACAGTCTATAGTACAGTTGTCCGGGCCGTTCTCACTGTGAACCGTGATGGCTTTACCACGGAAACGGATATCTTTATTGCCCGAGCCGGTATATAACCCATCGGCTACGAGTATGGTACTATTGTCACCCACGGCATCTATCGCCTCCTGTATGGTGGGGTAATTTTCCGGAACGCGTATGTTTGCGGCGACGTGCAACTTTACCTGAACTGTCCGTGGACTGTTCACCGCATTTTCATCTGATATCGTAACTGTGCAGGTATACTCACCGTGTGAAAGGATAGTCGCATCAACCCTCAATGTTATATCATTGATATCGCCGGTAGAACTGCCGCTGTTCGGAATCGCTTCCAGCCAGAAGCTATCGTCACTTATCTCCCAATTTAACGTCCCCCCTCCACAGTTAGAGATATATAAGTATTGGTCCTCAGGATTTGGCTTATTGCTGAAATTGTAAAATTCGAAAAATTCCTTATCGATTGCAATAATTGGTGTGCTGGAATTATATTCGACCTCATAAGCGCCCATATCTGCTATGGAGCTGCCATTGCCGTCTCCGTCAAGAGAACGAGGACTCCCATATAAATCGGTTGATGGTAACCCTCCAGCAGGACTGTTAGTGCCGGCATCTATGCACGGCGAATTGCTCAGAATGTGATAATCCCCCACAAGCCCAAAATAGGGATCAGTATCAATATTGCCCGTACCCCACGTCAAAGGAGGAGAGTAACTATCCACAAAGATTTGTTCTTGCCCGCCTTGGACGTCACAGCACGAAATAGTCACATATGACAGTCCACCTCCAATGGCCATTTGGGGCCCGGAACCAGCTGAATTACCCCAGAAAATACAATTTGTAAACTTTCGATTACCGGAATTTTGACAGTAATATCCACCACCGTACTCACTTGCTGTGTTGTTAACAATCGTACAGTTAACGTATGTGTTGTGTCCATCATTACTGTATATACCACCGCCTTTTTGTTTTGCCTGGTTACCTGCAAAAACACAGTTTTTGACCGTTGCTCCGCCGTCCCACGAACAACAAAGCCCTCCACCCTTAGTCCAGGAAAAATTCTCCATAAGAATTGAATCATTTAAATGTAGTATAGCTTGATTACAGCTGATTCCGCTGCCACTATTATGACTTATTATACAATCATCTACCGTGATGATTTTACCCTCACTTTCGCCAAATAAAGCATAGATCCCGCTGCCGAAGTGATTGGTGATTCTACAGTTGCGTATAGTTAGATTGCTCCAGTAATTACAGGCTATCCCTGCACTATTAGCTGTAATAGTACAGTTACTAATAGTGCCATCACAGTCATCGTTATATATACCATATCCGCTATTATTGCTTATCAGGCAGTTGTCTATTAGCCATGCTACCCAATGGCCGTAGATTCCACTTCCCCCGGGATTATCGTTGACCTCACAGTTGATTATCTTCGGATGGCCCCACTTGCAGTAAATCCCACCTCCTTCGCTGGCTTTACAATATCTAATTATGCAATTGGTAATCGTAGGACTGACATATTCCACCCAGGGATTGTGTGCATATCCATCACTGCGTATAGCTCCGCCTTGATAGGCATAACCATTGATTATGGTGAAACCATCTATCACGGAATCGAGCTCCTCACCGCTATGCAAATAAAAACCCCGGTGTTCGTCGCCCTCTGAACCATTGCAGTCAATAATACATCCCTCCGGCCCATTCTCACTGCGAACCGTGATTGCCTTGCCGGCAAAATCAATATCACGGTTGCCGTCTCCAGTATAAACTCCATCTGCCACCCAGACTGTATCACCATCCCACGAATCGTCAACCGCCGCCTGAATGGTTGGATAAACACTCGGCACCAGAAAACCAAGAAATTCAGGCGTGGTAAAGAAATAGCATCCACTGTAGTTATCATCGACGGTTTCGTTGCCTGCTGCATCAGCGAGCTCTATTACAAAATAATAATCCGTTTCGCTTGTCAGGGACAGTAGTTTTATGGTATGACTTGTGCTCATCACAATATCTTTTCCCTCAAGAGTATACGGCCCGCCGCATACCAGGCCACAGCGAACAAGGGCCGTGGTCGGCTCGTTCGTCTGGATTTTAATCGTCACTGAGCGGCCAATCAGCCCCGTTGTTACATTTACATCTAAAACCACTGCCTCTTCGCAATCCACAATCGCATCATCCGCTGCTGTTGCCGGATTGCCCGTACCGTCGTTAGCATCTTCGTATGTTGCAGTAAGCGTTTGCCCGTGGGATACCTGTAAGACTCCATCCTCACTAACCACTGGGTCGGTGGATGTACTAATGCTTCCAACAAATATCCCGATGTTGGTTTCCTGTTCGGCTAATAACACCGTTTCAAAATCACCCCCATCAGTAGCCACGTTCACATCTTGTGTCACTGTACCTTTGAGGTCTGAATCTTTAACCTTAATTCCTATGACCTCCGAACAGGAATATGCTTCTCTGTCCAACTGGATTGTTCCTTTCGGCTTGACCGTTGCCGGCAGCGCCGCGTATATATTGAGCCGCCCTGATTGACAAATCCCTGCTTCTATAAGATCTGCAGACTGCTTGAGGACATCGGTCACTTCATCCACAGTGAGTTCTGAATTGACGGACAACAACAAGGCACATGCACCTGCAACGTGTGGACAGGCCATTGAAGTACCGGAGGCAACCGTTGTGAAATCATCATAAGTCGTACCCATAGATGTTCCACTCGCCCTCAACGACAATATATCAACCCCTGGTGCTGCGATATCTACCCAACTGCCATAGTTCGAAAAGGTTGCTCTGGCGTCATTTGAATTTGTCGCAGCCACCGAAATCATATGATTATAATAGGCTGGATAAACTGGAGAACTGGAATTGTCATTACCGGCCGCTGCTACCATTATCACACCCTGGCTATAAGCATAATCTATAGCGTCTCGCATCGATTGCAAATAACAGCCGCCGCTCCAACTATTAGACATAACATCCGCTCCATTAGTTACGGCAGAATAAAAAGCAGATACTGCATGAGAAATCCATCCGGACCCGCCCGAATCCAAAAATTTAAGAGCCATTATCTTTGCGTCCCAGCAAACGCCGGCAATATCCAGAGCGTTATCTCCTTCAGCGGCAATAATACCGCCGCAATGTGTGCCGTGACCATGGTCATCCTTAGGGTCACTATCATCATTTCTGTAGTCCCATCCGTATATATCATCTATATAGCCGTTTCCATCATCATCTATACCGTTGCCGCCAATTTCACCGGTGTTCACCCACATATTATCATCTATGTCCCTGTGAGTATAATCAACGCCTGTATCTATAACTGCGACCACTATCTCAGGATTCCCGGTTTCTATATCCCAAGCCTCCGGTGCATCTATATCACAATCAGGCGTTCCCGGCGGTGGGTTATATCTGCCGCTTTCCGGGTACATCTGCCCCATATTGTTCAAGGGCCACTGTATAGGATAAAGAGGGTCGTCCGGCGTCTGGCATATCGAAACAATGTAATTCAGTTCGGCGTATTCGACATCCGGGTCGCTGTTATAAGCAGCCACTACATCTTCGAGCGATTGCCCGGCTTCAGGTTCGATTTCGAGTTTATATATCCTGTCAAGTTCGGGAACCTTTGCACCTTTCGGTGCGCGTTTTAGTCTTCTAAGAATGCGTCTTTCTTTTTTCGTCAGAAGAGTCTTGTCCTTTTTCAGCAGGGCTTTAAGATGTTGTCTGTTTTCTCTGAAGTTCTTAAATAGCGGCCGGGCCATTTTTAATTTGTATCTTTTATTCAGCTTATCCAGCGAAGCCGATATTTCCTGCTCACTTGCCGAGACACCTTCCGCCAGACTCATCTCAATGATATCTGCGGCATTTCTGCGGAATTTCACAATTATTTCATTCGGGACATACTCCAGCGGCTCAGGATCATCCAAACCAGGATTGGCAGTGTTGGGTCTGTCTGCCCCGAAATCGTAGTATGCTTTCGAATCAGCCCTCCCGATACCCCCGCAAAAAACCACAAAACACAATACCAACGCCCAATTTCTGGAATTTCTCATACTCTCCACCTTTCATCTCCCTGAAAAACCTATTGTTTTTCATTAAAAAAAACCTTTTGGGAAAAAGCACTCACAACATACCCAAAAAGCCCGTCTCGCAGGTTGCTCCTCTATTTCAATATCAGCCTATAATACCTATTTTCGGCCAAATTATCAAGGATATTATAAGACCTTAACGTTCTTTTTATCGATATTCTATTTTCCAGCCGTAATCACCCGTTCAGATACCCGCAAAATACCTTATCACCTCAGCCTCTTTTTCCCAAAAAAACCGCCGATATTTTCCATTCGATACTACTATAAAGATGCGCAGGCACCCAAAAACAGACGATTTTTTTTCTAAAATTTTGAGTTTCCCTCAAAATCCCCCCAAATCCACCACCACCAGCCTCAGCCAACCAACCACCAGCCCCCACCATCATCCAGCAACACCACACCCCCCCGACTTCAAACCCCACTCCATCCCAACGACCTTCCGCCCCTCTGCCGCCGACTTTTTCTATCCAATATATCCACTCAATTAACAGCCCCATTTTTCTCCTTTTACTTTTTGTCTTTTCTCTGCGCCCCTGTGCCCAAGGTACCTGCGAAATCCTGTATGACCCTCATAGCCGCCTCCGGCAACAACAGCTACGACCCACTCACCACCATGCTGTTGACGCCTCCGTTCGGTCTTTTTTATAATTACTCCGGAGTT
>CAZTKW010000075.1:0-10350 GCA_964614315.1 uncultured Pirellulales bacterium | reverse complement strand
TCTGCGTAATATCGATAACCTTACCTGGCGGCATCATGGAATGGAGATACAGGTGTTTGACTCTTATGGCGACGAAGCGAGCAAACACAGCTGCGGGGCGGTTTATGATTGTATAGCGCCGAGCAAGAACGTGGCCAGAAAAGCGGGCAAATGGAACCGTTATATCATTACCTGCCAGGACAATAAGGTGAACGTTGTGCTGAACGGTAAAGAGATAATCGATATGGATTTGATTGAGTGGACAGAGGTCGGTAAGAGTCCTGATGGTACAGAGAACAAGTTCCCTGTGGCGTTAGAGAGTCTTCAAAGGCCGGGTTATATTGGTTTTCAGGACCATGGAACGCCGGTATGGTATCGCAAAATAAGGATAAAAAGACTGTAGTAACAGGCGCAAAAAGCGGTAAAAGGTAAAAAACGGCACAGAAGCAGGGCATAAAATGTTTGCGAAAGTGCAATAATTTCGTACAATAGAATTATGTTTGTTTGTGTTGTTTAACAGTTGGCAAAAATATAATTAATGGTTTTGTTAAATTTATGGAGTTGATGGAATTAAGATGAGTGATATTAAAGAATCAAATTTCAAGGTTGACAGGCGTAGCTTTTTGCGTTCGACGGCGGCGATAGGGGCGGGGCTGGCATTTTCACCTATGGTAATAGCAAAAAGCGACAGCGGGAAAAAAGCGGATGAAATTAATGTTGCGATACTCGGGGCCGGTGCACAGGGACAGGTTTTGATGACGGCGTGCAGAAATATACCGGGTGTCCGTTTTAAGGCGGTGTGCGACATCTGGACGGCCTACAATCAGAAAATGGTCGCCCGGAGGCTAAAAGCATATGATAAAGTCATGCCCAATACCTATGTCGATTACCGTGAAATGCTCGATAAAGAGAAGGACATTGATGCGGTGATAGTTGCGACTCCGGATTTCTGGCATAGTGAGCATGCGGTAGCGTGTCTGAAGGCTGGTCTTCATGTTTATTGTGAAAAAGAGATGTCCAATACCTTAGAAGGGGCCCGCAAGATGGTGGAGGCAGCGCGAGATACGGGTAAGTTGTTGCAGATTGGTCATCAGCGCCGCAGCAACCCGCGTTATATATACTGCTATGAAAAGCTTATGAAAGAGGCGAAGATTTTGGGGAGAATAACCACGATAAACGGTCAGTGGAACCGGAGCAAAGCGGCTTGCGAAGACCTTGGTTCTCCATCGAAATATGCCATTGACGATGCGACCCTTAAGGAATACGGATTCGAGTCGATGCAGCAGTTTAGAAACTGGCGGTGGTATAAGGGTCTTGGTGGCGGGCCGATAGTTGATTTGGGCTCGCATCAGATTGATATTTACAGCTGGTTTTTAGATGCGCAACCGAAATCGGTAATGGCCAGCGGGGGCATCGATTACTGGAAGGGACACGAATGGTATGACTCGGTAATGGTGGTTTACGAATACGAGACCAGTGAAGGTATTGTCAGGGCTCTTTACCAGACAATAACAACCAACAGCAGCCAGGGTTATTTTGAGACATTTATGGGCGACGAGGGGACCCTTTTGATTTCGGAGGCTTCCGGACGAGGCAGCGTATATCGCGAGGACTGGGTAGCCGAGGAGAAATGGGAGAAGTGGGTCAAGAACGGTTATGTGACCGAGGTTGAAGAGGTAGAAAAGCCGGCAGCGAAGAAGGCGGTTGCGAATGTGATGGAATCACCGGTTCCGGCGGAGTATGATTTGCCAGTCACGATGGATAAGCCTTACCATCAGCCCCACCTTGAGAACTTTTTCGCAGCGATTCGCGATAAGAATGTAAAACTGAACTGTCCTGCCGAGGCCGGTTACGAAACGGCGGTGACAGTCCTGAAGGTCAACGAGGCCGTTGAAGCGGCCAGGAAGCTTGAATTCAAACCGGAAGACTTTAAGGTTTAGATACATCGGTTTGTGTGATATAATTGTTCAAACATCGAATGAAAGAAAAAGGATTTTTTATACATTGAGAAACGGATTGTTCTTAACCGCTATTTTATGCTGTGTGGTATTGGCAGCGCCAGCCGCCGGCGAGGGCGAAACGACACTTCCTGGGGACGAAAGCGACGGCAGCAGGGCGGTTGCGGTTCATCTTCTGGAGTTGTTCGAGGAGGAAGGTGAAAAGATATTTCCCGACGATGACCCTCTTTTGCCTTTTTCAGTTCGTCAGACTTGCGGCGGTACTTGTCACAATATAGACATCATCAGTAAAGGCTGGCATTTCAATTCAGTTGACCCGAATATCGTCGGCGGGAGGGCAGGTGAGCCGTGGATTTTTGTAGATGCAGCGACGTGCACACAGATACCAGTGTCATATCGCCTGTGGCCTGGGACATTCAGGCCTGAAGAGATAGGTCTTACAACGTGGCAATTTACGCTTCTTTTCGGCAGACACACCCCCGGCGGTGGAGCGGGAGAGATAGAAAGCGAAGACCCCGACGAGGTAATGCGAGGGTTTGTCTCCGGGAAATTAGAGGTGAATTGCCTTGCCTGTCACAATGCGAGTGAAGGTCAGGACCAGGCTGAGTATGCGACGCAGGTAGCTCGTCAGAATTTCCGATGGGCAGCGGCCGGTGCGTGTGAATTTGCATCGATTAAAGGTGTTGCGCTTTTACAGTCTGAGAGTTATGACCCTTTGATGTCCGATGATATATCCACAACATATCGCAAAGATGCATTCGACCCGGAAAACCAGGTGCTATTTGATATAGTCAGAGAAGTGCCTAACGAGCGTTGCTATTTCTGTCATTCGAACAAGGTGATTGGCGCCGGCATTTCGGAAAAATGGGCGGCAGATGAAGATATTCATCTGAAGGCGGGTATGAAGTGCGTAGATTGTCACCGCAACGGTCTTGGTCATAATATTACCCGCGGGTACGAAGGCGAAGAGCAAATATTAGATCCATCGAGGGCGGCGCTGACTTGTCAGGGCTGTCACATAGAAGGCGAATCATCTACGGGGCCGGTGGCGGGACGTTTAGGGGCACCAGTTGCGAAGCATCCGGGTATCCCGACGGTACATTTTGACAGGCTTAGCTGTACGGCCTGCCACTCGGGTCCGTGGCCGGACCGGAAGACATATCGAGTTAAAACCTCGCGTGCGCATGCCCTGGGAACGCACAACGTTAATAAGTCTGACGATTCACTGCCACATATCATAACGCCGGTATTTGCCGAAGAACGCGGTTATTATTCTGCTTACCTTGGTAAGTTGTTAATGAAACAGCCGGAAGGTAAAATCGGCCCTCATAACCTGATTTGGCCTGCTTTCTGGGGCTTTATGGAAGAGGGTAATGTCAGGCCTGTTGCGATTGACATTGTCAGGCCTATAGCGGGTAAAATCATCGGTGGGGAAGACCTTCCAGCCTCGGGCGACTGGCCGTCAGTGAGCGAGGAGCAAATAGCGGAAGTATTGGCGTTATTATTATCCGAAGGGACGGTCGAGGGGAAGCCGGTTTATATCAGCGGGGGCAAACTTTACAGCCTTGATGATAACGACCCGAATCAGCTTTCCCAGACGGAGCATCCGGCTGCGGAGGCATATTTATGGCCCATTGCCCATAATGTGAGGCCGGCAGCCCAATCATTAGGTATTCGCAAGTGTCAGGATTGCCATTCAACGAGCGAGGGTTTCTTTTTCGGCAGGGTGGCCATCGATACACCAATTGAGTCCGAGGTGAAGTGTGTTAAAGAGATGCTCGAATTTCAGGATGTACCGGCCTTTTATACGAAGGCGTTTGCGATGTCGTTTGTGTTTCGGCCTATGTTGAAAATAGTAGCGATTATATCGTGTGCGATTTTAGGTGCGGTTGTTCTATTGTATGCTCTAAAGGCCCTTGACCTTGTAGCGAAGATACTGGCTGGTAAAGATTAATATGTTTCGTACAGTTTCGATAATTGGTTTTGCAGTTGTGTTTCTGGGTATCATTATCCATTGTTTTGCCCGTCCCTGCGGCAAAGAACGACGGTGGGGGGCTGTTGATATATTACGTAAGGGGGTCCACTTATTGACATTGCTTTTTTTAGAGCAGAAGCTAAGCCCGGCCGGGGCTTTGAGGAAACTGGTTTATTTGTTAACGCTGCTTTGTTTTGTGGTATTGCTGCTTACGGGCTTTTATCATCCGCTGGTTTCAGATGAGCACCTTAGCGGTTATCTTCTGATGCTGCACGCAACTTTTGCCCCTGTATTTGCAGCTTGTCTTGCGGTTTTGGGCGTTATGTGGGCCGGCAACTGCCGTTTCGATAAAAATTACTGGCCTTGGCTGCAGCGTATTCTTCGGCAGCAGGCGGGAAGCGAGGAGAGTAGTATTGAAAAGTACGAACTCTTACGGAAATTATGCTTCTGGATTATTTTGTTGCTGGCTTTTCCAGTGATTTTGTCGATTGTTCTGAGTATGTTCCGGCTTTTCGGGACGTGTATGCAGGGCTTTCTTCTTGAAGTGCATCGCTACAGCACATTAGCACTGGCACTGGCTGCAATAATTCACACTTATTTGACCATCCGAAGTCAAATGGAAGAATAACGCCGGTACTTTGATACCGACTTTCTGGAAATAAGGAGATTTTTGGACTTCCGTTAACAAAAGTTTTTTTGAAAGGAGTGTGGATTATGGAGAAAGTTGTAGCTTTGATGTGCGTATTCGGGTTGGGGATGTGCTTTTCGCTACTTGGGTCAATCAGCGTAAAGCTAATGCCGCGTCTGAAAATCGACCAGGGCAAATTCGGCTCGCTTATCTCGGCATTTATGTTCACCTGCCTGATAGCATCGCTGATTGTGGGTGTGACAGTGGATAAGCTGGGGAACAGGCCGGTAGCTATCTTCGGATTTGTGGCAACGGCAGTTTGTATTTTCCTTCTTGCCCGCGGCAAAACATACGGGACGGTACTTGGTTCCTGTCTGCTGCTGGGTTTCGGGGCAATGGCCCTGAACACAGCAGGCAATACGATGATTCCGGTTGTATTGTACGGAGGTGAAAATCCAGCTGCAGCCAGCAACCTCGGCAATGTGTTTTTCGGTTTAGGTCTTTTCCTCACTCCGCTGGTTGTCAGTTTTCTTTTCAGGAAAATGTCTTACGAAGGTTCGATTTCTGTGCTGGGTGTGATTGTACTGTTACCTGTGATTTTTGCGGTGCTGGCAAAGTACCCTGTGAGCGAAGCTGGTTTTGTGATAAAGGACGCCTTTCTACTGCTTGGCAAGCCGGCGGTGCTGGTTGCCGCCCTGGCGCTGTTTTGCTATATCAGCCTGGAGTCGTCGTTCTGTAATTGGCTTACACCATACAGCAAAGAGATAATCAGCAGGGACTTTCCCGAGATGGACGGGGATGTTGTGGATGCTACTGCACAGCAGATGCTTTCGGTATTTGCGGTGGCGATGATGGTCGGCCGGTTGCTTGCAAGCCAGATTCAGCTTATAACAACTTATGGTGACATTATTATCGCGATAGTGGCTTTGGTAGCTGGTCTTGTAATCTTAGCGATGACCAAAAGCGGTGCAATCTGGACCAGCGCACTGGTAGCGTGTGCGGGTCTTGCCTTTGCGCCTTGTTTTCCGACAACCGTTGGAGTTACCTTTGCCAAGTTCAGCCCTGAGATATACGGCAGTATCTTCGGGATTATATTTGCCATAGGTCTGCTTGGGGCTGTGATTGTTCCCAAGGCGATAGGTAACCTTGCAAAGGGGTCAACTGTTCAAAAAAGCCTGAAACTGCTGCTTCCTGCGTGTATGATATTGATAATCCTGGCTTTGATACTCGGCCGGCTCAAATAGTTTTAGCAGTGGGTGATTCGGGTTACTTGACAAATTTGCTTGAATACATTATTATAAGTTGATGTAGTGTGAATTAAAGGCTGTGTAAGCAGGAAAGAATTTTTTAAATTTGAGGTTAAAGTAGAAATGATGAAAAAAGAGTTTGTTTCAGTTGTAAAAGTTGGTGTTTTGGCGCTTTTGGTGATGTGTTTGTTGTTTGTTCAGAGCTGCAAGAAATCCGAGCCGGACGATTCAACCGAGGGGACCGGAGAGCAAACCGAAGAAGTCACCAAAGATTCGGGTGAGACAACTCCGCAAGCGGCAGCAAATCTGGTGCCCCTGGATATTAAGCTGCCGAGGGCCATGTTTGTCGGTACTCCGAAGCCTGCGCGTGTTGCCAATCTTGAAAAGCCATTGGGCAAGGACCGTCCTCCATTTTTGGTTCCGCCGGGAGTAACAAATATTTCTTTCGGAAAGCCTGTAACCAGTACTGACCCGGAGCCTATTATCGGCGACATTGAGATGATAACCGATGGTGATAAGGAGGCCGCCGACGGCAGTTATGTAGAATTTGGGCCTATGAAGCAAAGTATCACACTCGACCTTGGGGCCGAGTATGAACTATATGCGATTTTGTTCTGGCACTATCATAAGGAGGGGTTGGTATATTTTGATGTTGTTGTGCAGGTCGCCGGTGACCCTGATTTTATTATGAATGTCAAGACGCTTTACAATAATGATGACGACAACTCTTCCGGCCTGGGTAAGGGTGATGATATGCATTATGTCGAAACCAACGAGGGCAGGCTTGTCGATGCGAAAGGTTTTAAGGGCCGGTATGTGCGCCTGCATAGCAACGGCAACAATGCCAACGAATATAATCACTATATCGAAGTTGAAGTTTTCGGCAGAGCTGTTAAATGAAATGGCCTCAAAAATGTTACGTCCTTGTTTTGGTCGTGACTATTGCCGGTATAGCGCTTCGCCTGCCGGGATTGGCGCAGCGTCCTATGCACGGCGATGAGGCGGTTCACGCCTATAAGTTCGGTGAACTGCTCGAAGACAATACCTATCGTTATGACCCCGATGAATATCACGGCCCGTCGCTTGCTTATTTTACTCTCGTACCGGCCCGGCTAAGCGGAATTGATACATACAAAGAGCTTACCGAATTTACTGTTCGCATCGTGCCGGTTTTTTTCGCAGTTTTACTGGTTTTGATGTCTCTGCTGCTTGTTGATGGTCTTGGCAGGTTTGTGGTGATTATCGCTGCTTTGCTTACCGCTGTATCGCCGGCGTTTGTATTCTACAGCCGCTATTACATTCAGGAAATTCTGCTGTTGTGTTTTACATTCGGGGTTATTGGGTGCGGCTATCGTTATGTCAGGAGCAGAAATATCCTGTGGGCAATATCTGCGGGGATTTTTCTGGGGCTGATGCATGCCACGAAGGAGACCTGCATAATTGCCTATGGGTCGATGTTGGCGGCTCTTGTTCTTGTTTTAATTTTGCAGCCGAAACAGGAGGTTATCAGCACTATAAAGAAGACAGTGAAAGCCAGACATCTAATTGCAGCTATGGTGTCTGCAGTGATAGTTTCGGCAATGTTTTATTCATCGTTTTTTACTAATCCCGGCGGAATTTGGGATTCAATTCGTACCTACTTAATCTATTTCAATCGGGCGGGCCAAAACGAGCTGCACATTCATCCGTGGTATTATTACCTTAAGATGCTCATTTATTCACAGTATTATGACGGGCCGATTTGGAGCGAGGCAATTATTGTTGTTTTAGCTGTATTTGGTTTCGCAGCAGCGATGACAAGAAAAAACATAGCTAATGTTAATTCGGGTCTTCTGAGGTTTATTGCTTTTTATACGGTGATAATGACCGTTGTGTATGCTGTAATACCATATAAAACGCCGTGGTGCATGCTGGGTTTTTTGCATGGAATGATTCTGCTGGGAGGCGTTGGGGTTTTGGTAATTGTAAAATCAGTGTCAAATATTCGGGGGCGGGCCTTTATCTGGCTGGTGTTGGCTGCCGGAGTTGTCCACCTTGGTTGGCAGGCATATCGGGCCAATTATATATATTATGCCGACAGTCGGAATCCTTATGTTTATGCTCATCCGACGAATGATGTCTTTACTATGGTTCAACGGGTCGATGAAATCTCCGCAGCATATCGAGAAGGTCATAATATGTACATTGAGGTTATTTGTCCCGGCGGTGACTACTGGCCCCTTCCGTGGTATTTGCGCTGTTATGACAATGTTAGGTGGGAGAATGAAGTTGATGAGGGCGTGCCGGCGGCGCCGGTGATTATTGCATCTGCGAGTTTTGAGCCGGCCCTTTTGATAAAATTGTATCAACTGCCACCGCCGGGTGAGAGAAATCTTTATGTTCCTTTATTCGATACTAAGAGCTGGCTGCGTCCCGATGTTGAGTTACGCGGCTATATTACAAAGGAGCTTTGGGACAGTTGGCAGCAGCAGGTTTCGATGGGGAATAAAAAATGAGCCAGCAGCAACCTGATATTCCTGTTGTCAGCGGAATACCGGATTCGATTTCCGGCGCCCATCATTTTTCTCATGATGCTATGGCAACGGCTTTTGAGATATTCATCATCCACAGCGATGGACACTATGCACGTCAGGCGGCTAATGCAGCTTTCGGTGAACTTGACCGGCTTGAAGCGGAGCTTAGCCGTTTTGTCGAAAACAGTGATATTTCGAGGATTAATACTCTTGCGGCCAGTCAGCCTTTGTTAGTCAGCCTGGAGACTTTTGAATGTCTGCAGCTTTGCGAACGTATGTATGCCGAAACGGACGGGGCTTTTGATGTTACCATCGGCGGTCTTTCGGCCTGTTGGCTTGGCGAAGATAAGAAGAGTATGCGCAATCCTACCGAAGAGGAGCTAAACAATGCGCGCCGGCATACCGGTATGGGGCTTGTAAAACTGGACGAAGATAGACATACTGTGCAGGTATTGACCGATTCGGTGCAGATTGACCTCGGCGGTATCGGCAAAGGCTATGCACTCGATAAGATGGCAAACCTATTGAGCGATTGGGATATTGATACCGCCCTGATTAGCGGTGGTTCGAGTTCTGTGCTTGCCCTTAAGGGGCCGGATGATGCAAAGGGGTGGCCGGTAACTTTGGGTAATCCTTTGAATCGCAAAGAGACGTTGGGCCGCTTTTATTTGAAAAGCCGCGCTCTGAGCGGTTCTGGTTTGCGGAAAGGGCAACACATCATCGACCCGCGCAGCGGGCAGCCGGTTAAAGAGAAAGCGGGCGCCTGGGCATGCACTCGCGGGGCGGCAAAATCGGACGCTCTTTCAACGGCCTTTATGGTAATGAAGCCGAAAGAGGTTGAGCAGTATTGCTCAAAGCATCCGGATGTGCTGGGTATGCTTGTAATCGAAGGAGAGGGTGAAGATTCACGAGAAGGAAAGATAATGCGGTTCGGCCGCTGGGAAGAGGACCAACTGCTGCAATAGTGCAGGGTTTGTTCAGCCGTCGGCAGGGGGGTATGCGAGATAAAGCTATGTCATTTTTGTTTTTTGTTTAATGCTCGCCTGATAGTCATCAGTTCGGAAAATACCTGTCGAAAAGTACGTGCAGCCGACAATCGAGTGTCACGGTCGCACGTCCAGTCGATGGGAAATTCTTTTATGCGGCAGCCTTCTTTCTGTGCCCTCATTATGATTTCTATATCGAATGCAAATCCATCGGTAATGCATTCGCTGTACAGCCTGCGGGCGATATCACCTTTGTAAATCTTGAATCCGCATTGGGTGTCTGTGAATTCAGCGGGGATTTTCATATCGTGAATTACAAACCAGTGGAATGCGGCCGAGCAGAATCGCCGGTAGAGACTTTGTTTTTTTTGAATATGACAGCCGCTCATTTTTCTTGAGCCGTGTGCTATATCACACTGGTTTGTCTTTATTAAATCGAGTCCGAACAAGAGATTTTCATAGGGCACACAACAGCCGCTGTCGGCAAACATGGCATATTCGCCGCAGGTTTGTGTCATACCTGTTCGAACAGCATAACCCTTGCCCCTGTGGGACGTGTAATGGTCGACTTTAAGGGATGTCGGCGGTGAAACTTCGACGCTTTTTGCAACCTCAGCGGTGCTATCTTTGCTGCCGTCATCGACGACGATTATTTCTCCGGTAAGATGGTTGTTTTTGAAAAACTTCGATGCAGCCCTGATATCGCCGGCGACTTTTTTACTTTCGTTGAACGTCGGTATAACAATAGAGATGTCCATACATATCGTCAGCCGGAAAACTTACTGAGCCTTTCTGCTGCAAGTTTGATATCTTCGAACCGGTTTTCTCCTGCTTCGCGCTCTATAGCCAATACTCCGGAGTACTCTATTTGCCTGAGGGCTTTGAGGAAGTCATCTCCGCCAACCTGGCCGTCGCCCCAGGGCACTTCCGATCCCCATGTGCCGGGGACTTCGGTTCTTATACCGTCTTTTATATGAACGTGTTTTATCCAGGGCGCCAGAGTCTTAACGGCTTCGAGCGGATTGCCTTTATCGTAGAGTATCATATTGGCCGGGTCAAAGTTG
>CAZTKW010000074.1:5326-10489 GCA_964614315.1 uncultured Pirellulales bacterium | reverse complement strand
ATGACCATACCGCTGCCTGTTTTTGTAGCTATTCCCCTGGTGACGGCGTTTTTGCTTCCACTTTTCGGCACAAAGGGCAAAGCCGCTGCAACGGCTTTAGCTAATCTGGCCACTCTTTTATTGCTCGTATCGGCCATTACTTTGATTGGGCAAACCCGTGTTTACGAAATGGGTAAATGGTCCATTCCGCTGGGGATTAACCTTGTCCTTGACGGTTTAAGCTGTCTGTTGCTGTTGGCTATAAGTGTGGTTAGTTGTGCAGCGATGCTCTTTAGCGTCAGATATATGGAGCAATACACGGCAAAGTCAAAATACCTGAGTCTGTTTATGCTTATGGTGGCAGGTATGAACGGCGTGGTACTTTCCGGCGATATTTTTAACCTTTTTGTCTTTTTGGAAATTGCATCACTGGCATCTTATGCACTTGTCGGCTTCGGCTGCGAGCACGAAGAACTCGAGGCGTCTTTCAAGTATATGGTTCTTGGCAGCATCGCTTCTTCGTTTGTGCTTTTCGGAGTCGCTCTGGTTTACGGCAATACCGGCTCACTTAATATGGCCTACATTTCACAGGCAATATCCAGAACAGGTATAACAGCCGGCCTTGGATTTGCCCTGGGATTGTTTGTTGCCGGTTTCGGCCTCAAGGCCGCCCTTGTGCCATTTCATGCGTGGCTGCCCGATGCACACCCGTCGGCTCCAGCTCCGATTTCAGCTATGCTCAGTGGTGTTCTGATTAAAGCACTCGGCGTTTACGCCCTTTGCCGTATGGTTTTCAATGTCTTTGGCGTTACGGTGCCGATGGGCTGGATCTTAACGGTACTTGGCCTTTTGAGTATGGTGGGCGGGGCATTTTTAGCCATGGGACAATGGGACATCAAACGCCTTATGGCCTATTCGAGCATCAGTCAGATAGGCTATGTAGTCCTCGGAATCGGTCTGGGAGGTATTATTCTTGCTAATGATGGAAATATTGCGTGGGCTTCCTTAGCCATCCTTGGCGGACTGTTCCACTTAGTGAACCATGCTGTTTATAAGTCATTGTTATTCTTAACGAGCGGCTCGTTGGAGATGTCAACAGGCACAAGAGAGTTGAAACAAATGGGCGGCCTGGCAGAGAAAATGCCAGTTACACGCACAACCGCCACCATTGCTTCAGCATCCATTGCAGGGATACCGCCATTCAGCGGGTTCTGGAGCAAACTGATTCTGGTAATTGCAGCAGTTCAGGCGAGTTTCTACTGGGTAGCAGCAGTGATTGTTTTTGTAAGTTTGTGCACGTTAATTATGTATCTGAAAGTTCAAAGATATGCGTTTCTTGGCGAGCTGCCGGACAATCTGCAGGAAGTAAAAGAAAATAAAGGGACAATGGCTATTGCAATGGTATCCCTAGCCTGTCTGTGTGTGCTTATGGGTCTGCTTTTAATACCCTCTTTAAGAGAGAGTATACTCGAACCTGCCGTAACGGTTCTGACCGACGGGCTGCAATACTCATCTAATATAATTAATATGTGATAAACGCAAGGTATGAGAATATGAGACGATTGATTTATTTTATTTTAGGTTTTATTATCTGGATGCTGCTGACGTGGACCACCGATACTCAAGTGGTTATTGCCGGGCTGATAGCTTCGGCTATAGTTGCGATTTTATTCCATGAAATACTGCCTAAAGAACATCATTTATTTATTTCGCCGATGCGGCTGTTCTGGCTTTTGGTTTATCTGCCCGTATTTTTCTATTATGTAATGAAAGCCAATCTTGATGTTGTCTATCGTGCTCTTCATCCGAAAATGCCGATAAAGCCAGGCATTGTAAAAATAAAAACAGAATTGACAACAGAATCCGGCATCACAGCTCTGGCAAATTCGATAACTCTAACGCCGGGGACTTTGACTGTGGATTTGACTGATGACGGCTTTTTGTATATTCACTGGATTAACGTGAAATCCGATGATATCGAGGAAGCGACTAAACACATCGCTTATAAGTTCGAATGGTTTTTGAAGAGAATTTTCGAATAGAGGTAACCATGACAGTATTAACAGCATTATTTTATATCGGTTTATTTTTGTGTTGTTTTCTGTGCCTGTACCGCATAGGCCGCGGCCCCAGCACCCCGGATAGAACTGTAGCAATTGATATATTAGGCATAGTCATAGTGGGTTTCTGTGCTATTCTCGGAATGGTTACTGGAAAGGATTTTTACCTCAACGTCGCTCTTGCATGGGCACTGTTGAGTTTTATTGGCACTATAGCATTAGCAAAATTTTTGGAGGGCCGAAGTTTCGATGACTGATATAACAGGATACATACTGATAATAGTCGGGATTTTGTTCGACATATTCGGATGCATAGGGCTGGTTCGTTTTCCCGATGTTTACAACCGCCTTCAGGCTTCTACGAAATGTGTAACCCTCGGCACTGTTCTGCTGTTAATCGGTGTTGCGCTGGTGAGTGCTTCGGGAGCTACTGCGGCCAAAGCAATAATCTGTGCAGTGTTTATATTGATAACTTCCCCCACCGCTGCTCATGCGATTGCCAAAGGATCTCATGCTTATGGCGTGAAACTGTGGGAGAACAGCGTCGTCGATAAATACGCAGAGGAAAAAGAAAAATAAACACAAAAATTCGTAATCAATTATCAACGGGAGTTTGAAATTGCGTTTTCCAAAACCAAAATTAAGAGAATTAAAAGAAGCTGTTATAGCGGTTTTTTCACCCCGATTCACCACTCGTTTTCCATTTGAGCCGTGCATAGTACCGGAAAAGTACCGGGGCAAGCCGGAATTCGACGCAGAAACCTGTATCGGTTGTGGCGCCTGTGTTAATGTCTGCCCGACCAATGCGCTTACGATGGTTGATGACATAGAAGCGGCAGCTCCGGTTAGGAAAATCACCCAGCAGACCGATGCGTGTATCTTCTGCGGTAACTGCGAGGACAAATGTACCACGGAAACAGGGATAAAGCTCTCACAAAAATGGGATTTGGCTAATCTGGACAGAGCGAGCATGACCGAAGTTCATGAATTCGACCTTCAAATGTGTGAGAAATGCGGAGAATTAATAGGGGCTAAAAAACACCTAGTCTGGCTTTATGAAAAACTCGGTCCGCTGGCCTATACCAACCCTTCGCTGCTGCTGGCCAAAAGTGGTGACTTAGCTACAAAACCAGAGGATACTCAGCCACCAGCACAAGGTGACAAAGAAGTCCAGACAAGCGATTTTATGCGGATTCTGTGTCCCAAGTGTAAATGCGAACTGAGCATCCGGCTGTAAAAACGTATTTCGTGAAGCGCCAAGCGGGATGCAAAACTTAAAATGCGAGATACGACATATGAGCAGCTAAATAAACTGCGGGGTTCGGCAACCGTCATTGTCGGAATCGGCAACACACTAAAAGGCGACGACGGAGTTGGGCCGCTGGTTTGTCAGCAGCTTGAGAGAAAAACCTGTGCCGGATTAATCGATGCAGCCACCGTACCTGAGAATTATATCCAGCCCATCATAAAAAAAGCTCCGCAGAATTTGCTTGTTATCGACGCTATTGACTTTGGAACCCCAACAGGGAGGATAAACATATTCAGGCCTGAAGAATTAAACTCAATTGTCATTTCAACGCATACACTTTCGCCGCGGCTTTTCGTCGATATGATTGCAGAAGCTATAAAGGTCAATGTGTATTTTGTCGGAATTCAACCGGGGCAAATCCAATTGGGTCAACCGGTCTGTCCACAGGTAAGTGAAGCCGTACAATGGCTTGTGCGCACTCTTGCCGAGATTTTCCCACTGAAGGACTAAACCGGGTACATGTCTTATATATTTGAGACCGACAATCCTTACTGATTAGCTCCTACCGCAGAATTTAATTGTCTCAGGACATTTTCCAACTTCTGCTTTTCGTTTTCGAGCTCTTCTATTGTTTCAGGTAGCATTTTGCTGGGGTCTCTATCTATTACATGTGGCGTTATAAATACAAGTATTTCAGTATTGGCTTTGACAATTTCATTATGGCGGAACAGACCTCCGAGCACAGGCAGGTCACAAAAAAACGGAATCTTTCTTTCGATAGTGCTGTCTTCCTGGAAAAGCATGCCGCCGAGCATTACCGTTTCACCATCACTGACTATCAAAGTGGTTTCGGTATCCATTTCCGTTCTCACCGGCTGTTCATTGATAAAATCGGAGGTGAGCTGTGACCTCATCAGATTGATAGTCATATCCACGTTCTTTTCCGGGGTGATACTCGGTCGAATCCGCAGTGTCATCCCTACTTTTTCAAAGTCAATGCCGGAAGTGACTCTGCCTCCCGTCTCTGAATACGACGTATCCGTATTGAATGCAACTTTTTGTCCCCTGAAAAAGTCCGCCTCTTTGTTGTCTTTTGTCCACAGGGTCTGCTGGTTGAGAATCGTTGCATTCACTTTTTTGACTAAGAAATCAATCAGAATGGTAACTTCTGAGTCTGTACTAAATCTGAATGAACCACGAGTTTCAAGAAGGTTAAGGCCGGTCAGTGCGGTGATTGAATTTTCGCTCAAAGTACCAGGCGCAAAACCCTCATCGGCAAGTTGCAAGCCCAGAGAAGTCAAATCCTTGTGGTCTACCAACAAAATTACCGCTTTTATTCTGACCTGATTTCCCGGTACGTCGAGTTCTCTAACCACTTCTTTTATATTTTCCATAAACTCCGGCGGCGAAAGTACAAGAATGGCTTTGGTTCGAGGGTCAGGGATAAAGCGTACTTTTCCTATGACGTTACTTATAGGCATCTCGTCGGTTCTGAGCCGCTGGGTGTTCCACGGGGGCGTATATGTCTGCTGTTCAGCGCTGTTCTCAGAGCTATCGCCCTGACTACCATCTTCCTCATTCATTGAGTATGCGGAAAGGCCGCTTTCACTCAGACGAATTCTGGCGACCGTGCCGGGTTCATTAAACATCGCATTCAGACGCTCAGCCAGGTCTTCCGGGTCTGCATAGTTTAACGTTATAATGCCGGGGACTTCCCCCATCTCCTGTTTGTCAAGATCGTGTATTAACTCTTCAACAACTTCATATGCCTCAGGAATGTTGCTTATAACGATTATCTTCTTTGTATCCGGGACAGCTTCGAAGGTCAACTGACCGTAAAGAGGGCCGACAATCTTCTTCTTGTCCTGGCCTCCG